>NZ_JBEXSZ010000037.1:0-56196 GCF_040613865.1 Streptomyces sp. NPDC006197
AGCACGGCCGAGACCCCGAGGACCGTCCCCGTCCGCCCGGCCGACGTGTTCTCGGTGAGCACCGTGCGCTCACCGAGGAACGCCGACGTCGTCCGACCCCGAGGTGCCGACCGCCGCCGAGGAGGCCGCGGGTGCCGAGCAGCCGCCGCACCGCCGCCTCCCTGTCCTCGTACCGGCTCATGCGCAGCCCCCCGACCGGCTCCCGGCGGCATCCTCCCGCCGGCTCCCCGCACCGGCCCCGTACCGGTTCCGGCTCATGCCGCTGCCCGGGCCGCGGCTCCGAGCGCGGCGACCGAGCGGGCGCACACCGCGCGGACGCGGGCCTCGGAGAGGCCGAGCAGGGCCGCGACCTGCTCCTCCGCGACCCCCTCGTACAGCCGCAGGACGACGACGAGCCGCTCCTGCGGGGAGAGCGCGGCGAGCACCCCGCCCTGCCCGCCGTGACGGCGCCAGGCGGTGCGGGCGAAGCGGGCGGCGAGCTCGCGGCGCGCGAGGTCGTACGGGTCCTCGTCGCGCAGCCGGTCCCACATCGCGTACGTGTGCGCGAGGGCGGCGGTCAGCAGGGCCTGGGCGTACGGGTTGTGGGCGCGGGTCTCGGCGGTGAGCAGCGTCGCGGCGTGCAGCAGCCGCCCCGCGGCCCCGGCCACGAACGCCTCGAACTCCCTTGTGCGGTGGGCGTGTTCGGCGCCCCGTCCGCGCTGCTGCTCTCGCACCTCCTCATCTGAGGACAGTGCGGGTGCGGGGTCAAGAGGTCTGCGTGGACCCGGTCCCGGCCGGTGCGTGGCCCGTGTGCGCCGACTGCCGTTCGGACAGGGCGGTGTTGAAGCGGGTGAGCAGGGTGCAGAAAGACTCCCGCTCGTCCGGGGTCCAGCCCTCCGTGACCTCGACCATCAGCTGCCGGCGCGAGGAGCGGACCTCCTCCAGGCGCGCGAGGCCGCGCGGCGAGAGCTGGAGGACGACCGCCCGCCCGTCCTCCGGGTGCGAGGTCCGCTTCACCAGGCCGGTGTCGACGAGCGGGGCGACCTGGCGGGTCACGGTGGACGAGTCGATCCCCATGCCCGCGGCGAGCGCCTTCACGCCCATCGGGCCTTCCTGGTCGAGGCGGTTGAGGAGGAGGTAGGCGGCGCGGTCCATGGAGTTGCGGAGCTGGCCGGTGCCGCCGAGGCGGGTCTGCTCGGCGCGGCGGGCGAAGACGGCCACCTGGTGCTGGAGGGCATCGAGGAGACCGGGGTCGAGCGCAGTCGTCATGTCCTGGGAATGGGGCATGGCTGTGGGTCTCTCTCGTGCGGGGGTGGTCGGTCGGTGGGGGACAGAGTACGCGGCCCCGCCGGGGTCCGTACCGGCGCTGCGCAAACCCGTTCGGCGGCCCGTCCGCCGGGCGGCCACGGGGGTCGTGAGCTGCGAGACTTGCTGTCATGAGCTTCCGTACGCCAGACCCCTTGCACCGGCTGATGCTCGACGACGTGCGGGGGGCGCAGAAGATGCTGGCCGGGGTGGCCAGGATGACGGCGATGGAGGGCAGCCGTCATCTGTCCTCGCTGGTGGGAGCCCCGGTCCACCTCAAGTGCGAGAACCTGCAGCGGACCGGTTCCTTCAAACTGCGCGGGGCGTACGTACGGATCGCCGGGCTGCGGCCCGAGGAGCGGGCGGCCGGAGTGGTCGCGGCCTCCGCCGGCAACCACGCGCAGGGCGTCGCGCTCGCCTCGAAACTGCTCGGGGTGCACGCCACCGTCTTCATGCCGGTCGGCGCCCCGCTGCCGAAGGTCGCGGCGACCCGGGAGTACGGCGCCGAGGTCCGGATGCACGGCCACGTCGTCGACGAGACGCTCGCGGCGGCGGAGGAGTACGCCCGCGAGACCGGCGCGGTCTTCATCCACCCCTTCGACCACCCCGACGTCATCGTCGGGCAGGGCACGGTCGGCCTGGAGATCCTGGAGCAGTGCCCCGAGGTGAGGACGGTCCTCGTCGGCATCGGCGGCGGCGGGCTCGCGGCCGGCATCGGCCTCGCGGTGAAGTCGGTGCGCCCGGACGTGAAGGTGATCGGCGTCCAGGCGGAGGGCGCGGCCGCCTACCCGCCCTCGCTGGCCGCCGGGCACCCGGTGGTGATCGAGACGCCGGTGACGATGGCCGACGGGATCAAGGTCGGACGCCCGGGCGACGTGCCGTTCGCCCTGATCCAGGAGTACGTCGACGAGGTCCGCACGGTCTCCGAGGACGCGCTCTCCTCGGCGCTGCTGCTCTGCCTGGAGCGGGCGAAGCTGGTGGTCGAACCGGCCGGCGCGAGCCCGGTGGCGGCCCTCCTCGCCGACCCGACGTCCTTCCGGGGGCCGGTCGTCGCGGTCCTCTCCGGCGGGAACGTCGACCCCCTGCTGCTCCAGCGGATCCTGCGGCACGGCATGGCCGCCGGCGGGCGCTATCTGAGCCTGCGGCTGCGCGTCACCGACCGGCCGGGGGCGCTCGCGACCCTCCTCGCGGTCCTGACGGTGGTCGACGCGAACGTCCTGGACGTGAGTCACGTACGGACCGATCCGCGCCTCGGACTGACGGAGGCGGAGGTCGAGCTGCACCTGGAGACGAAGGGCCCGGAGCACTGCCGGGAGGTGGCGGAGGCGCTGCGGGAGGCCGGCTACACGGTGCTCGGCTGACGCCCGCGCGCACGCCTCCCGGGTGCGCCCGGGACGGACGCGGAACGGACGCGAGGCGCGTCCGACCGTGTGCCCGAGGTCGGGGATTCACCGGGCGAGGCCCTTCCCGAAATCCTAGGATCGGTAGGAAACGCCCGAATCTCCCTGGGAGAATCCACATGCCAGGCGCGATATACGCCGAGGGTCTGGTGAAGACCTTCGGGGACGTACGAGCTCTGGACGGGGTGGACCTCGACGTGCCGGAGGGCACGGTCCTCGGTCTGCTCGGCCCGAACGGGGCGGGGAAGACGACCGCCGTGCGGGTCCTGACGACCCTGATCAAACCGGACAGCGGAAGAGCCGTCGTCGCCGGGATCGACGTCCTCGAGCACCCCGACGCGGTCCGCCGCTCGATCGGTCTCTCCGGCCAGTTCGCGGCCGTCGACGAGTACCTCACCGGCCGCGAGAACCTCCGGATGGTCGGACGGCTCTACCAGATGAAGGCGAAGACGGCGAAGGCGCGGGCCGACGAGCTGCTCGACCGGTTCCACCTCTCCGACGCCGCGGACCGGCAGGCCAGGACGTACTCCGGCGGCATGCGCCGCCGCCTCGACCTCGCGGCGGCCCTCGTCGTCTCCCCGCCGGTCATGTTCATGGACGAGCCGACCACCGGCCTCGACCCGCGCAACCGGCAGGAGCTCTGGGAGGTCATCAAGGAGCTCGTCGCCGGCGGTACGACCCTGCTCCTCACCACCCAGTACCTGGAGGAGGCCGACCACCTCGCCCACGACATCTGCGTCGTCGACCACGGCCGGGTCATCGCCCGCGGCACCTCCGACCAGCTCAAGGCCCGGACGGGCGGCGAGCGCGTCGAGGTCGTCGTGCACGAGCCGGAGATGATCGCCGACGCCCGGGACGTCCTCGCCCGCTACGGCGTCGCGGGGATCGGCCACGGCGAGGTGTCCGTCGAGGAGCACACCCGCAAGCTCACCGTCCCCGTCACCGGCGGCGCCAAGCTGCTCGCCGAGGTCATCCGCGACCTGGACGGCGTCGGCGCCGAGATCGACGACATCGGGCTGCGCCGCCCGACCCTCGACGACGTCTTCATCTCCCTCACCGGCCACGCCGCCGACCGGGGAGAGGAGGAGGGCGAGCGGCGCGAGCCGGCGGCCGGCGGCCGGAAGAGCCGGAAGGAGACCGTGAAGTGACCACCGTCCTGGGATCGGCCGACGGGCTGACCGCCCCGCGCCCGCGCGGGGGGATCGCCCAGTCCGTCAACGACTCGCTCGTGATCGCGCGCCGCAACCTGATCAGGATGTCCCGGATCCCCGAGATGATCATCTTCGGGCTCATCCAGCCGATCATGTTCGTGGTGCTCTTCAGCTACGTCTTCGGCGGCTCGATGCAGATCGGCGCCTCGACCTCCCCGACCGTCTACCGCGAGTTCCTGATGGCCGGCATCTTCGCCCAGACCGTCACCTTCGCCACGGCCGGAGCGGGCGCGGGCATCGCCGACGACATGCACAAGGGCCTGATCGACCGCTTCCGCTCCCTGCCGATGGCCCGCGGCGCGGTCCTCACCGGCCGCACGCTCGCCGACCTGGTCCAGACGACGCTCACCCTCGTCGTCCTCGCGATCGTCGCCCTGCTGGTCGGCTGGCGCATCCACGAGGGCGTCCCCAAGGCGCTGGGCGCCTTCGCCCTCCTGCTCCTCCTCGGCTACGCCTTCTCCTGGATCGGTGCGCTGATCGGCCTCTCCGTCCGCACCCCGGAAGCGGCGACCTCGGGCGGCCTGATCTGGCTCTTCCCGGTCACCTTCATCTCGAACGCGTTCGTGGACTCCGGCAAGCTGCCCTCCTGGCTGCAGCCCGTCGCCGAGTGGAACCCGTTCAGCGCGACCGTCCAGGCCTGCCGCGAACTCTTCGGCAACCCCGGCGTCTCGCCCTCCGACGCGTGGCCGATGCAGCACCCGGTGTGGGCGTCGCTGCTCTGGTCGATCCTGATCATCGCGGTCTTCCGGACCCTGTCGGTCCGCAAGTACCGCTCGGCGACGGCCTGACCCCTCGGGGCCTCCGGCCCCGGGCACGACGAAGGGCCGGCCCCCACGGGGGCCGGCCCTTCGCTCAAGGAGTGCGGATCAGCCGGTGTACGGCTTCGCGCTGAGGATCCTCACCGTGGCCTTCTTGCCGTTCGGCAGCTCGTACTCCGCGTCCTCGCCGACCTTCTTGCCGTTGACGCCGACGCCGAGCGGCGACTGCGGCGAGTACGTCTCGATGTCGTCGCTCGCGTACTCGCGGGAGGCGAGCAGGAAGTCCAGCGTGTCGTCCTCGTCGCCGTCGAAGGCGATCGTGACGACCATGCCGGGCGCGACGACGCCCTCTTCGGCCGGAGCCTCGCCGACCTTGGCGTGCTCCAGGAGCTGGGTGAGCTGGCGGACCCGGAGCTCCTGCTTGCCCTGCTCCTCCTTGGCCGCGTGGTACCCGCCGTTCTCGCGCAGGTCGCCCTCTTCGCGCGCCGCTGCGATCTTGGCGGCGATCTCGGTACGCGCGGGACCAGTCAGGTACTCAAGCTCGTCCTTGAGCTTGGTGTACGCCTCCTGGGTGAGCCAGGTGACGTTGTCGCTGGTCTGGGTCACGGGTGCTCCTCGTAGGTACTGGGAATACAAAGCATCGCCCTACACGGAAAAGCGGTGCTGTCCCGGGTGGGCGAAACCACGAGCCTAACAATGAGTGGCGAAAAGCGGGAGGACATAAACCACCAAGATGGCGTCTCCCCAGGTCACCGAGGTGACTCGCCGGGACTCGACACCCCGTCCCTACCCACCGCTACCGGGCCGTACACCCGAGGAGCTCGGCGCTCGTCGCGCGGGCGGTCGTGCGGAGCGAGAAGACGCGGTCGACCCGGCCGGCGGCGTCGTCGATCCGGACGTCCTTGCGGGCCACCTCGGTCCCGTCCTCGGAGCGCGAGCGCAGCGTGCAGACGCCCTTGACGCCCTCGTCCTTGCGGATCTCCAGGTGCACCTGGACCTCGTCGGCGCTCACCACGTCGAACTTGATCATCTCGGCGCTGATCTTGTTGTCGACGACGTAGTGCCAGCCGAACCAGCCCATCATGCCGAGGAAGAGGACCCCGAGCACCGCACCGGTGATCCTGAGCTTGCGGTCGGCCCGCTCGTCCGCGGAGCGCCCGTAGCGCCCCTCGGGCAGCTGCTCTCGCACCGCGCTCATGGGTGATCCTCTCGAAGCCGGGGGTGGCGGAATTTTCACTCCCCCGATTCCGTCACTATAAGAGACCACCCTCCGCGTCGAATCACTGAGGATCGAGTCTTGACTGAGCAGCTGCGACTGATGGCCGTTCACGCCCACCCCGACGACGAGTCGAGCAAGGGTGCGGCCACGATGGCCAAGTACGTGTCCGAGGGGGTGGACGTCCTGGTGGTGACGTGCACGGGCGGCGAGCGCGGCTCGGTCCTGAACCCCAAGCTCCAGGGCGACCCCTACATCGAGGCGAACATCCACGAGGTGCGCCGCAAGGAGATGGACGAGGCCCGCGAGATCCTCGGCGTCTCCCAGGAATGGCTCGGATTCGTCGACTCGGGCCTCCCCGAGGGCGACCCGCTGCCCCCGCTGCCCGAGGGCTGCTTCGCCCTGGAGGACGTCGACACGGCGGCCGGGGCGCTGGTCCGCAAGATCCGCTCCTTCCGTCCCCAGGTCGTCACGACCTACGACGAGAACGGCGGGTACCCGCACCCCGACCACATCATGACCCACAAGATCACGATGGTGGCCTTCGACGGCGCGGCCGACGCCGAGAAGTACCCGGAGGCCGAGTTCGGCCCGGTCTGGCAGCCCCTGAAGCTCTACTACAACCAGGGCTTCAACCGCCCCCGCACCGAGGCCCTGCACGAGGCCCTCCTGGCGCGCGGCCTGGAGTCGCCGTACGGGGACTGGCTGAAGCGCTGGGACGAGTTCGGGGGCAAGGCGCGCAACCTCACCACGCACGTCCCCTGCGCGGACTTCTTCGAGACCCGCGACAAGGCCCTGATCGCCCACCGCACCCAGATCGACCCCGACGGCGGGTGGTTCCGGGTGCCGATGGAGATCCAGAAGGAGGTCTGGCCGACGGAGGAGTACGAGCTCAGCAAGGCGCTGGTCCCGACCTCCCTCCCCGAGGAAGATCTCTTCGCGGGCATCCGCGACAATGCCTGACATGAGCGCACACCTGGCACTGACCCAGCTTGTCCCCTTCGCCGCCAAGGAGCTGGACAAGAACAAGGTGACCCCCGGCGTCCTCGGCTTCGTCGTCTTCGCGGTCCTGGCCCTCGCGGTCTGGCTGCTGATGAAGTCGATGAACCGCCACATGGGCAAGATCTCCTTCGAGGAGACCCCGGACCCGACGACCCCGGAGACCCCGGCGTCACCCGCGGCCAAGTAGCCACCCGACGGCCCGTGCCCCCCGGTACGGGCCGTCGCGCCTGTCGGCCCCCGTCGTGGGCATGCGTTCCGCCGGGGCGAGGGGCCCCCTTGCCCCGCGGGACGATCGCCCACACGGCGGGGGCACCGCCACGGCCCTCACGCCCCCGGCGGCACGCCCAGGACCTCGCGGGCGGAGCGGGTCGGGACCAGGCCCAGGTCCCAGGCCTGCCAGGGGGTCGACGGGGCGATGCCCCGGTCCAGGAGCAGGCCGTGGGCCTCGGCGCAGTCGTCGAGCCTCGGGTCGCGCGCCGGATGCCGGTCCGCGGCCAGCGCCGCGAGCTCCTCGCGCGCCGACGCCACCCCCGGCTCCGGACTGCCCGGGACCGCGTGCGGCAGCAGCCCGCAGCGCAGCAGACGGGCCCAGTCCGAGCCCCGCCGGTCGCCGTACCCCTCGAAGAGCGACCGCGCCTCCTCGCACAGCGCGAGCGCCTGCGGGACCCGCCCGTTCCCCGCGTCGACGATCGCGAGCTCCAGACAGGCCCACGCCTCGCCGTGGGCGACCCCGATCCGGCGGAAGTCCGCCCGCGCGTCCACGAGCAGCTGCCGGGCGAACCCCGAATTCCGCAGGTTGCCCGCCCGCGCCGCCTGCTGGTCCCGGGTGGCCCGGCCCAGGTGGTGCCGGGCGGACGCGAGGCCGTACAGATCCCGCATCCGCGAGAACATCGACCGCGCCCGCCCCAGCTCCCGCACCGCCTCGTCCCGGTCGCCCCGCTCCTCCAGGGCCTGCCCCAGGTAGTACAGCGTCCACGCCTCGCCGCGCGCGTCCTCCTGCTCCCGGTGCCGGGCGAGCGCCCCGCGCAGCTCCTCCACCGCCGGCTCCGCCTCCCCGGCGGCGAGCCGCGCCCGGGCCAGCTGGGTCAGCGCCCAGGCCTCCCCGCGCCCGTCGTGGACGCGCCCGTACGTCTCCAGGGCGCGCCGCAGCTCGCCCTCCGCGCCGGCCGTGTCGCCCCGGACCAGCAGCACCTGCCCGCGCTGGAAGTGCGCCCACGCCTCGCCGTGCAGCGACTCGTGCTCCCGGTGCAGGGCGAGCGACCGTTCGAGCAGCGCCGTCGCCTCGGCCAGACCGCCCCGGTCGCGCTCCACGGCCGCCAGCGCGTGCAGCGTCCAGCCCCGGTCGGCGGCCAGGGACTCCGGCTCCTGGAGCGCGAGCGCCTCCCGCAGGCGCGCCGCGGCCTCCGCCAGCCGCCCCTGGTGGTGCAGGGTGATCCCCAGCGAGCAGAGCGCGAGCGCGGCTCCGGCGTCCTGGTGGGCCTCCTGGTAGAGGGAGACGACCGAGGTCAGCGTCTTGTGGGCCTTGTCGAGCTCGCCGAGCTGCCGGGCCGCGATGCCGGTCCGCCACCGCACCGAGCGCGTGAGGAGCCCCTGCCCGACGGACTCGGCCAGCTCGTTGATCTCGCCCAGCCGGTAGAGGTCGCCGCGCAGCAGGCAGTAGTCGCAGAGCGCGCTGAGCAGACCGAGGACGGTCTGCTGGTCGACGCCCTCCGCGTGCCGCAGGGCCGCCGTGAGGAAACTGGACTCCTCGTCGAGCCAGCCGAGCGCCGCCTCCAGGGAGCCGAAGCCGTGCCCGTCGAAGCGGTCGGCCCGGGTCGACATCTTGCCGTCGACCATCCGGATCACCGCGTCGGCGAGCTCCGCGTGGTTCCGGACGAGCCGCTCCTGCGCCGCCGCGACCTCGGCCGCGTCCTCCTCGTCCAGGAGCCGGCCGGTGGCGAAGGCGCGCACCACGTCGTGCAGCCGGTAGCGCTCCCCGCGCACGTGGTCGAGCAGCCCGGCCGCGGAGAGCTCCCGCAGCCTCCGGGCCGCCTCCGGCCCGCTCCCGCCGAGCAGGGCGGCGGCCGCCGCCGCGCCGAGGGACGCCCGCCCGGCCAGCGCGAGCCGCCGGAGCAGCTGCCGGGCGTCCTCGTCGAAGTCGAGGAAGTACCGTACGGAAAGGGCGCGTCCGACGGGGTCGTCGCCCCAGCCGGGCCGGGCGAGGACGTGCGCCAGGTCGTCCATGGAGCGGCCCCCCAGCAGGGAGCCCGCGACCCGCAGCGCCAGCGGCAGCCCGCCGCACAGCTCCCGTATCCGCTCGAAGGCCTCGGCGTCGTACGGGCCGGGGTCGGGCGCGCCGGCCGTCGCGCGCAGCAGCTCCTCGGCGCCCGCCGCGTCGAGCGCGGCCACCGGCAGCGCGTGCACCTCGGCGGGTACGTCCTCGCCGAGGTCCAGCGGCTCCCGGCAGGTCACGAGGATCAGGCTGTCGGACCGCTCCGGCAGCAGGGCCCGCACCTGTCCGGGGTCGGCGGCGTCGTCGAGGACGAGCACGACGGGCACTCCGCTCAACTGCCGCTGGTACAACTCGGAGAGCTGCCGCACCTGTTGCTCCGCCGAGGCGCCCTCGCGGAAGAGCAGCCGGTCGCGCGGGGCGCCGAGCCGGTTCAGCAGGTGCAGCAGGGCCTCCCGGGTGGTCGCGGGCCGCTCGCCGGTCGCACCGCCCCGCAGGTCCACCACGCAGGCCCCGCGGAACTGGTCGCGCAGCGCGTGGGCGGCCCGCACGGCGAGCGCGGTGCGGCCGGAGCCGGGCTCGCCGTGCAGCAGCACGACGGTCGGCCGGGTGACCGGCGCGGCCCGCCCGGCCCGCACCCACCGGGTGATGCGGGCCAGCTCCTCGCGCCGGCCGGCGAACACCCCGCCGGGGTCGGGCAGATGCCCGAAGGACCGCTCCAGCACGACCCGGGCCCGAGCCGCCGCACTCCGATCGACCCGCCGCCCCCCACCCGCACCGACCCCCGCCTTGGACACCCCACCTCCGCCCGCACCCGCCGCGCCTCCGACCGCGCCCGCCTCGAATGCCCCGGTCCCGCCCGACGGGCCCCCGAGTCCCGAACCCTCGGCCTTCCCCAGGCCGGCCACGCCCCCGCCCGCACCGGCCTCGAACCGCCCACCCCCGGCCTCCGAAGCCCCCGGCTCACTCACCCCCGACCCGCCCGCACTCGAACGCTCCGCCGAAGGCGCCTCCCGCTCCAGGAACGGCCGTATCCCCTGGGTCTCAAGGGCCGTCAGCCAGGCGAGCCGTGACTGCTCGACCACGTCGGGCCGCCCCGGCTCACCGGCCCCGCCGCCGCGCCCCGCCGTCCCGCCGCGCCCCGCCGTCGCGCGGAGGACGGTCGCCGCCGCACCGGCCACGGCGACCGCCGCGCCCGCGCCGAGTGCCGTCCCCGCCGTCGTGCCGAGCGCCAGGTCCGCGCCGAAGGCGGCGGCCGCGGCGATGCCCGTGACCAGGGCGGGACCCCCGGTCACCGGACCGGTGAAACGATCCGCCGACCGCGTCGCCCGCCCGGCCGCCTCCGCCTCCTCCACCGCCCTCAGATAGACCGCGTAGGCGCCACCGGCGCCCTCCGCGGCCCCCACCATCGCGTCCAACTCCGCCCGGCCCCGCGCGAGGAGCACCTCCGCGTCGGCCCGGCCCCCGGAGGCCCGTACCTCCTCCGCGACGGCCCGTTCCAGCAGCCGCTCGGCCTCGGCCCGGTGACTCTCCCGCATCTGCGTTCCCCCTCCGCACGTGCCCGACGAATCCGGCCCAGTGTCCTGCGTCGCGCGCGTCGGCGCGAGGGAGCGGGGAAAGGAGGAGACCGCTGCGGCAGGATGGGTACATGCCGAACCGACTGGCCCATGAGACCTCCCCGTACCTCCTGCAGCACGCCGACAACCCGGTCGACTGGTGGCCGTGGTCGGCCGAGGCCTTCGAGGAGGCCCGGCGCCGCGACGTCCCCGTGCTGCTCAGCGTCGGGTATTCCAGCTGTCACTGGTGCCACGTCATGGCGCACGAATCCTTCGAGGACGACACCACCGCCGCCCTGGTCAACGACAACTTCGTCGCCGTGAAGGTCGACCGCGAGGAGCGTCCCGACGTCGACGCCGTCTACATGGAGGCCGTGCAGGCCGCGACCGGCCAGGGCGGCTGGCCGATGACCGTCTTCCTCACCCCGGACGCCGCCCCCTTCTACTTCGGTACGTACTTCCCGCCCGAGCCCCGCCACGGCATGCCGTCCTTCCCGGAGGTCCTCGAAGGCGTCCGGGCCGCCTGGGCCGACCGGCGCGGCGAGGTCGACGAGGTCGCGGACCGCATCGTGAAGGACCTCGCGGGCCGCTCCCTCGCCTACGGCGGCGACGGCGTCCCCGGCGAGGAGGAGCTGGCGGGGGCCCTGCTCGCCCTCACCCGTGAGTACGACGCGACCCGCGGCGGCTTCGGCGGCGCCCCCAAGTTCCCGCCGTCGATGGTCCTGGAGTTCCTGCTCCGCCACCACGCCCGTACGGGCTCCGAGGGCGCCCTCCAGATGGCCGCCGACACCTGCGAGGCGATGGCCCGCGGCGGCATCTACGACCAGCTCGGCGGCGGCTTCGCCCGCTACGCCGTGGACCGGGCCTGGGTCGTCCCGCACTTCGAGAAGATGCTCTACGACAACGCCCTGCTCTGCCGGGTGTACGCGCACCTGTGGAAGGCCACCGGAAGCGACCTGGCCCGCCGGGTCGCCCTGGAGACCGCCGACTTCATGGTCCGTGAGCTCCGCACCCCCGAGGGGGGCTTCGCCTCCGCGCTCGACGCCGACAGCGACGACGGCACCGGCAGGCACGTCGAGGGCGCCTTCTACGTGTGGACCCCGGCGCAGCTCACCGAGGTCCTCGGCGCCGAGGACGCCGCCCTCGCCACCGCCCACTACGGCGTCACCGAGGACGGCACCTTCGAGCACGGCAGCTCCGTCCTCCAGCTCCCGCAGGAGGCGGGTCCGGCCGACGCCGACCGGATCGCCTCGATCGCGGCCCGGCTCCTCGCCGCCCGCGAGGAGCGGGCGCGCCCCGGCCGTGACGACAAGGTCGTCGCGGCCTGGAACGGCCTCGCGATCGCCGCCCTGGCCGAGACCGGCGCCCTCTTCGACCGCCCCGACCTGGTCGAGCGCGCCACCGAGGCCGCCGACCTCCTCGTCCGCGTCCACATGGACGAGACCGCCCGGCTCACCCGGACGTCCAAGGACGGCCGGGCCGGGACGAACGCGGGGGTCCTGGAGGACTACGCCGACGTCGCCGAGGGGTTCCTCGCCCTCGCCGCCGTCACCGGCGAGGGCACCTGGCTGGAGTTCGCCGGCTTCCTCCTGGACATCGTCCTCGACCGCTTCACCGCCGAGGGCGGCGCGCTGTACGACACGGCCCACGACGCCGAGGCCCTCATCCGGCGCCCCCAGGACCCCACCGACAACGCCGCCCCGTCGGGCTGGACCGCCGCCGCCGGAGCGCTCCTCTCGTACGCCGCGCACACCGGCTCCGAGGCCCACCGCGCCGGCGCCGTGGGCGCCCTCGGCGTGGTCAAGGCCCTCGGCCCGCGCGCGCCCCGGTTCATCGGCTGGGGCCTGGCCGTCGCCGAGGCCCTCCTCGACGGGCCCCGTGAGATCGCCGTCGTCGGCGACCCCGCCGACCCGGCCTTCCGGGAGCTGCGGCGTACCGCGCTCCTGGCCACCACGCCCGGCGCGGTCCTCGCCACCGGAGCCCCGGGCGGCGAGGAGTTCCCGCTCCTGGCGGACCGGCCCCTGGTGGGCGGGGCGGCCGCCGCGTACGTCTGCCGTCACTTCACCTGCGACGCCCCGGTCACCGACCCGGCCGAGCTGCGCACGAAGCTCTGACCCGACGACCCGACGACCCGACGACCCGACGGCCCCGGCCCGGAACGGGGACGGCCCCGCGACCCCTCCGAGGAGGGGCGGCGGGGCCGCGCCGTGTCCTGGCGTCGGGGCTCAGTCGTTGCCGGCGCCGTTGCCGGAGAGCACGGGGATGTCGCTGAGGATGTGCGACAGCGGCTCGTCACCCTTGGCCTGGGTGGAGTTCTCGGTGCACTGCTGGTTCTGCGGGGAGGACAGGACGTTGATGTCCTGGACCGAGATCGGGATGGCGCCGAGGATCGAACCGGCGTTGACCTTGGCCGGCAGGCCGACGCAGGGCTTGTTCAGGGAGCCCTGGACGAGCGCGAACTGCGGGCTCATGTTGCCGTAGGTGTAGGAGTTGCCGAACTCCTGGTGGGCGCCGTTTCCGCTGAGCGAGGTGGTGCCACCGTCGTCGGAGGTCGCGAGCGCCTGCCCGGCACCCGCCGCCGTCGCGCCGAGGACCGACGCGGCCACTGCGGCCGTCGCCAAGAGCTTCTTCATTGTTCAGGCCTTTCGGGTACTGGCCCCGCTGAGTGCCGAGCCGCGCTGATCAACTGGTCAGCGGCCCGGAGGTTCCGGGAAGTCCACCGGACGGGCTACGGGCAGATGAGCGAAGACCCCTTGGCGGGCCGGTACGCGGCTGCCGGGATCTCGCTCGGCGCGACGGCGTCGGCGGCCGGCAGCGGCCGGTCCTCGGCCAGGCGCCCGAAGACCTCCGGGGCCCCTTCCTCGTCCCATCCGACCGTGGACCCGACGCCCTCGATGTCCGGGTTGAAGCCCCGTACGGGTACGGTCGCGAACTCCATGCGCCCCGGGGGCAGGTCCCGCAGGTGCGCGGCGAGCGTCAGCAGCTCCGCCCCGGAGATGCCCCGCTCGGCCGCCGCCGTCCCGCGCAGGGTCGCCGCGAAGGCCTTCAGCCGTTCCGGGTCGTCGAGGATGCCGTCGCGGAGCCGCTCCAGGGTGTTCACCACGAACTGCTGCTGCTTCCGGATGCGGCCGAAGTCCATCTGCCCGTCGGCCTTGCGGGACCGGACGTACTGGAGGGCCTCCCCGCCCGCGACCCGCTTGGTCCCGGGCTGGAGGTCGATGCCGGTGGACGGGTCCTTGAGCGGCTGCGCCGTACAGACCGGGACGCCGCCGTCGACGCGGTCCACGGTGTCCATGAAGCGCCGGAAGTCGATCTCCAGGTAGCGGTGGACGGACAGTCCGGTCATCGACTCGACGGTCTCCACGGCGAACGCGGAGCCGCCCTCCGCCCAGGCGCCGTTGATCTTCGCCTGGTGGGCGGCGTGCGTCTTCCCGGTGCGCCGGTCGCGGTGCCCCGCGGGGAAGGAGGCGAGGGAGTCGCGCGGCAGGCTCACGACCTCGACCCGGTCGTTCGCCGCCGAGACGTGCACGAGCATCATCACGTCCGTGCAGTCGCACTCCTTTCCGCCGAGGTGGAAGCGCTCCTTCTCCTCCGCGGTGACGCCCTTGCGGCTGTCGATGCCGACGACGAGCAGGTTCAGCCCCTTCTCGGGGGCCGGGAGGCCGGTGGGGGCGAGGGCGAGGGCGCCGGGAGCGAGGGCGGAGAGGGTGGCGAGAGCCGCCGCGGCGAGCAACGGACGCCGGGACAGCCGTGGACGCGGGAATTTCATGTCCGTACCGTATTTCGACCCGCTCGCACACAGGTACGCGACGCGACATGAACAGGACGAATCACTCTCCTGCGGCGCCTGTGTAATGATGCGGGAATCGCAGCGGAAGGAGCGAAAATGGCGCCGGGCCCCGGAAAATGGGAACGGATGGCCTTCATTCCGAAGAGCCGATATGTGAGTGACCCGCCTCCGGCGGACAGTAATCCGTTCCCCGTCTATTCCGAGCTGGTCACGCAGTGGGTGCAGGCGGGACGGGCGGTGCCGGGGATGCCCGACCGGGAGTGGGAGCGCCTGATGGCGGCGCCGGTCTGGCCGAACTGGTGAACCGGTGGACGAAAGGGGCCGCCCCGGAGGGCGGCCCCTGACATGTGAACGCCGTCGCGCTCAGGCGGAACGTCAGTCGTTGCCGACGCCGTTGCCCGACAGGACCGGGATGTCGTCCAGGATGTGCGACAGAGCCTCGTCACCCTTGGCCTGGGTGGAGTTCTCGGTGCACTGCTGGTTCTGCGGGGAGGACAGGACGTTGATGTCCTGGACGGTGATCGGGATGAGCCCGATGATCGAACCGGCGTTGACCTTGGCCGGCAGGCCGACGCAGGGCTTGTTCAGGGAGCCCTGGACCAGTGCGAACTGCGGGCTCATGTTGCCATGGGTGGCGGAGTTGCCGAACTCCTGGTGGGCGCCGTTGCCGGACAGCGACGTGGTGCCGCCGTCGTCGGCGGTGGCGAGGGCGGGGGAGGCCACGGCGGCGGTGACGCCGACGATGGAGACGGCTGCGGCCGCGGTGGCCATAACCTTCTTGATCACGGGAGTTCCCTTCTAGAACCGGCTCCGTGCAGGGAGCGACCTGATCAACAGGGCGTCGGACGCAGGGGTTCCGTTGTGTCACCCTCATGGCGGAGCGCGCGTGACAGCGCGAAACGGGCACCCAGTCGAACGAGTGAAGCGCCGGAACCAAAGCCCGCGACCGCAGTTGATCCCGTCGCATCAATCAGGTCGATTGGTGGGAACAGGAACGGAATCACCGTGATCAAGAAGATTATGGCGGCTGCGGCTGTGACGGCCTCTGTTGTCGGCGCTTCTGCTGCGGCGGCCTCCCCGGCGCTCGCCACCGCCGACGACGGCGGCACGACCTCGCTCAGCGGCAACGGCGCGCACCAGTCGTTCGGCAACTCGAAGACCACCGGCAACAAGAGCCCCCAGTTCTCGGCCGTCCAGGGCTCCCTGAACAAGCTCTGCCTCGGTGTCCCGGCCAAGGTCAACGCCGGTTCGATCGTCGGCATCCTCGTCCCGGTCACCGTCCAGGACATCGACGTCCTGTCCTCCCCGCAGAACCAGCAGTGCGTGGAGAACTCCACCCAGGCCAAGGGTGACGAGCCGCTGTCGCACCTCATCGAGGACATCCCGGTCATCTCCGGGAACGGCGCCTACAACGGCTGATCCGTTTCGCGCACCACGGGGCCGGAGGGAGCGAACGGGTTCCATCCGGCCCTGCCCATGCGGGCAATGGGGTGAAAGAGAAGGTGTCGGTGTTATTTCTGTTTCCTTTGTGCGGCATGTTCGTTGTGTCGTGTGCAGCGGAAATTCATTCCGCCGAGGAAAGGATCCAGACGAAATGAACTGCAAGAAGGTCGCGGCCGTCGTCGCCGGAATCGTCATGGCCATGGGTGTGGCGTCGCCCGCCTTCGCCGACGTGGAAGCGACCGGTGTCGCCGCCGGTTCGCCGGGCTTCCTCTCCGGGAACGTCGTCCAGATCCCGATCCACGCCCCGATCAACGTCTGCGGCAACAGCGTGAACATCATCGGTCTGCTGAACCCGGCCGCCGGCAACACCTGCATCAACGCCTGAGTCCCGGCGCCCGCGGGCACGGAGGGCCGACCCCGGAGAGCGTCCGCTCCCGGGGCCGGCCCTCCGTCATGCCGAGACCGGCGCCCTCCCGCCCGTACGCGGCCGGCCCGGGGCCCCGGCGCCCGCCCGCAGCCGCTGCCGGACCCCCTTCACGAGCCGTCCCGCCGTGTACTCGGCGCCGAAGACGAACCGCATCGACGGCCCGTACGAAGGCGCCGTGAGCAGACCGGCGAGGAAGAGGCCCGGCCAGGAGGACTCGAAGAGGCCGCCGACCTCCGGGGCGCCGCCCGCGCCGACCCTGCGCAGCGCCCCGCGCAGCGCGGGGGAGAGGACCCCGGCCCGGTCGAGGCTCGGGGTGAAGCCGGTGGCCGCGATCACGTGGTCCGTCTCCAGGACGGTCGTCCCGTCCGGGCCCGCCACGTCGAGCCGGAGCCGCTCGTCCCCGGTCGCCGTCGCCGAGGCGATGCGGTGCCCGAGGCGGACGTCGCCGACCGCCGCGAACCGCTCGCGGAGCCACCAGGCGCCCGCCGGGCCGAGCGCCCGGTGGAAGATCCGCTCCCGGGTGGCGGCGGGCAGCCGCCGGAAGATCCCGGGGGTGTCCGCGTACAGCCTGTTCCGCCAGCCGCAGCCGAGTCCCGTGTGCGGGGCGCGCAGCGAGGGCCACAGGCCGCGGTCGAGGGCCGGCGGCAGGGTGTTCCAGTTCAGCCGGTCGGCCCGGGCGACGATCCGCACGGCGGCGGCGCCCCGCTCGGTGAGGAGCGCGGCGGTCTCCAGGGCCGCCTGGCCGGCCCCGACGACGGTGACGTCCCGGCCGGCGAAGCCGTCGAGCTCGCCGTGGTGGCTGGAGTGGGTGACGTACCGCCGGGGCAGTCCCCGCAGGGGCTCGGGGAGCTCGATGAACGGCAGGACTCCGACGGCGAGCGCCACCGTCCGGGTGCGCAGCGACTCGCCGTCCTCGGTGCGCAGCTCGAAGCCCCCGGCGGCGGGCGCGACCGACCGGATGAGCCGATCGTCGAGGACGGGCACGGCCTGCCGGGCGAACCAGTCGCCGTACGCGGCGAAGAAGTCCACCGGGAGGGGCACCCCGTGCTCGGCGCGGACGCCCCTGGCCGCCGCGTAGGCGTCGAGGCCGTACGTCCCCTCCGGGTCGGAGAGGTGGGAGGCCCAGGGCTCCGACTTCAGGAACATCCCGGAGGGCATGGCGTGCCAGGACTCCATCGAGCGGCCGAAGGTCCTCAGGCGCAGTCCGTGGACGGCGGCGTGGGCGGCCACGGACAGGCCGTAGGGCCCGGCCCCGACCACCACCAGGTCGTACATCGACTTCGGCATCGTGCCTTCCGCGTTCATCGTGGGGCGAGCTGGTCGACGGAGGTGCGGGCCGGGGGCGCCGCGGCGGTGACGTCCGGGGGCGTACGGCGGGACGCGAGCGCCCGGCGGAGCGCGACGAGGGCCTTGCGCAGCAGGTGCGCCAGCCAGGCGCCGCCCATCGCGAGCGCGGGCGCCGGATCGTCGGCCGCGAACCAGGCGCACTCGGTCCGGCCCCGGGCCGGGCCGGGCTCGGGGGCGTACCGGCGGCGCGGGGAGGCGAGCAGCGAGAGCGCCGCGTAGTTCTCGACCAGGAACCGGCGGCCGTACACGGGGGAGTGCGGCGGTACGGGGCGGCCGGTGAGGTCCAGGTGCAGCGCCCGGACCACGTCCAGGCCGTCCGGGTCGGTGAAGAGCCGGAACTGGGCGCCGGGCCGGGGGTTGAAGTCGAGCAGGTGGTACGCCCCGGTCGCCCTGTTCACCCGGAAGTCCAGGTCGCACACGCCCCGGTACCCCAGCGCGTCGAGGAGGTCGCGGGCCGTCCGTTCGACGGTCGGGTTCACCGTCCAGCGGCCGGAGGCCGTGAGCCCGGCCCCGTCCGGCCAGGAGCGCTCCTTGCGCCCGGTCGCCCCGGGCGAGCAGCGGCCCGTGGAGTCCACGTACCCGTGGAAGAACCAGTCGAGGTCCCGGCCCGCCGGCAGCAGCTCCTGGAGCAGCAGCCGGCTGCCGGCCTCCGGGGTGCGGGCGTACAGCTCCCGCACCTCGGCCGGGGAGCGCACGATCGAGGTGCTCCGCAGCCCGCCGCCGGCCGGGAGCAGCCACGGGCGGCTCCATTTGGCGACGACCGGGAGGCCGAGCGACCACGCCATGGCGGCGGCCTCGTCGGCGTCGTCGGGGAGCTCGGTACGGGGGTGGGGCAGGCCCAGGCCCGCGCAGGTCTCGGCGAGCTCCGCCTTGTCCGCGACCCTCAGCAGCTGCTCCTCGGTCTGCTCGGGCAGCAGGAGGCGCGGGGCGAGCGCGGAGCGGCGGCGGGCCAGGGCGAGGGCGCTGACGTCGTCCAGCGGCACGGCGAGGACGGGATGTGACGGGTCATCGGTGATCTCGTCCGCGACGCGGGTCAGGAGCTCGGCGAGCTCGACGGCGGAGTCGGTCCCGGGGCGGACGCGGACCGAGCGGAGATGGCGGGAGCGGGCGACCGGACTGGTGCTCGATTCGATGACGGCGTGGACCGGAATTCCCGCCCGTCCCAGCGAACGCGCGGCGCCGAGGGTGCCGTGATGGAAGGGATTCCGGTCGAGCCGTACGAGGACGGCGGGGACGCTGGTGTCGAAACGCTGACGGCGCGGCACGGCATGCCCTTCATCTCGGGTGCCCCAACTGGGCGATGAAATCCTCTAATGGACTACTGATCAAGGGAAGCCGAGCTCACGGTCGGCCCATTAGGAATACTTTCGGAACATCGGATTGACGGATCATCAAATGGCGTACGACGTGAAGGAGTGGCCATGGCATCTGCATACCGGAGAAGATCGAGAACGTGGCTGGGGGTGTTCACCGCCGGTCTCCTCGCTTCGGGCTCAGTCGTGCTCTCCTCCCCCGCCCACGCCACCGAATCCGTGACGACGGACCCCGGGCCGATCGCCGCCGGCGCCATGGGCGCCTTCCTCGACTCGGGCAGGCTCGGCGTCACCCGCATCAGGCAGCTCGAACGCTGGCTCGGCGGCCACGAGCTCCGCGTCGGTCACACCTACCTCCCGGGCGACCTCTGGTCGAACATCGAGGGGACCCCCGGCTTCCTGGAGGCCTGGGCCGACTGGCGCAACGAGCGCGTCAACCGCATGTTCGTCCTCAACGTGCCCATGCTGGAGCGCAACGAGGCCCGCCTCTCCGACCGCGAGGTCCGCCGCCAGCTCCAGCTCGGCGCCGCCGGGTACTACGACCACCACTTCACGACCCTCGCCGAACGCCTCGTCGAACAGGGCGCCAGGGACACCGTCGTCGTCCTCGGCTGGGAGATGAACGGCACCACCTACAGCCACCGGTGCGCCCCCGACCCCACGGCGTGGAAGAAGTACTGGAACCGCATCGTCACCGCGATGCGTTCCGTACCGGGCCAGAAGTTCCGTTTCGACTTCAATCCGAGCCGCGGCCTCGACGCGATTCCGTGGACCGAGTGCTACCCGGGCGACGACGTCGTCGACATCATCGGCATGGATTCGTACGACCAGCCGTCCGGAAGCAGTTTCGACCGGCACGTCAGCGAACCGTACGGGCTCCAGAAGCAGGTCGATTTCGCCGCCGAGCACGGGAAGCGGATCTCCTATCCCGAATGGGGGCTCTTCCGGAACGGCGACAACCCGGAATACATCCGGCGCATGCTGGAATGGATGAAGCAGCACAAGCCGCTGTACCACACGATCACCGACTACTGCCCGCACGGCGTCTGGCAGTGCGACAACAACCCGCAGTCGTCGCTGGTGTTCCGCCAGATGCTGTACGGCTCGGAACCGCACTTCCCGACGGACCCGACGATCCCGGAGCCGGAGCCGAAGCCGGAACCCAAGCCGGAACCGAAGCCCGAGCCGAAGCCGGAGCCGAAGCCTGAGCCGAAGCCGGAACCCAAGCCCGAGCCCAAGCCCGAGCCCAAGCCGGAACCGAAGCCTGAGCCGAAGCCCGAGCCCAAGCCTGAGCCGAAGCCGGAACCCAAGCCCGAGCCCAAGCCCGAGCCCAAGCCGGAACCCAAGCCTGAGCCGAAGCCCGAACCCAAGCCTGAACCGAAGCCCGAACCCAACCCCGACTGCTGGGCCGTGGACCTCGGTTCGTGGGTGGAAAGCTGGCTCGGTGGGGCCGTCTGTGTCCCGAAGGACGAGTGGAAGGACGAAGTCGACCTCGACTGGAAGGAAACCCTGAAGGACGAAGTCGACCTCGACTGGAAGGACGCCCTGAAGGACGAGGTCGACCTCGACTGGAAGGACGCCCTGACAGGGGTCTGGCCCTTCTGACGTCCCTCACGGTGGCGGTGGCGGAGCTCATCCGCCGCCACCGCCACCGCGGCCGAGCACCCGCCCCACCCAGGCCCGTTCCCGCGCCTGCCGGGCCGCCCAGCGGCGGGCGTCGGCCGCGCCCGCGCGCAGCCACAGGAGCGGGGCCGTACCGCGCCCGGCGAGGAGCAGACGCCGGTTGCGCACCGGTTCGGGACGCCAGTGCTGCTTGTACGACTCGCTGCCCCGCAGCATGCTGAGCGTGGCCCGCCCGCCCGCGCTGGTCTCGCGCGCCCCGTGCCGGAGCAGCATCGTCGCCACGTCGACCTTGCGGGCGCGCAGCGCCGGGTCGGCGCCGTACAGGTAGCCGCCCGCGAGCCGCGGGGACATCAGGGTCAGGTCGGCGGCGACCACGTCCCCGGCGAGCCGGAACTCGGTGACCATCGCGTCGCCGCGCTCGACCATGGGCCGGACGGCACGGGTGAGGTGCTGGGCGAACCGCTCGCTGGTGTGCTCGGCGGTCACACCCCGGCCCTGCCACTGGAGCTGGTGGAGCTTCAGGAGCCGGTCGAGGGCGGCGGGCACCTCCTCGCCGGTCACCACGCGCGCGTCGATGCCGAGCGCGTCCAGCTTCCGCAGCTTGGCGCGGACCCGCTGGGCCTTCCCGGACGGGATCCGTTCGAGGAGCCCCTCCATGGGGACGGCGGGCAGCTCCAGACAGAGCGAGTCGGGCAGCCGGCGGCGCGGGCCGCGCCAGTGGGCGAAGACGCGTTCGCTGGCCGCCCCCGGCCGGACCTCCCGCAGGTCGACGACCGCGCCCCGGGCGGCCCGCGCGACGGCCCCGGCGAGGGCGGACGCCGCCTCCGGGCAGGCGTCGTCGAGGAGGACGTCCGTGAAGTCGGTGATGCTGCCGCCGAGCTGGGTGAGGACGGGCAGCGGCCCGCGGGCCCGCATCAGGGGCGCGGCGGCGACGAGTTCGCCGCCCTCCCGTCGTACGAGCACCACCCGCAGCGCACCGGGCCGGCCGTACGAGAGCCACCAGGAGTGCAGCCAGGAGTGGGACTGGAAGGGGGTGGCGGAGGAGCAGCGCCCGTACAGCGCCGTCCACTCGGCCGAAAGCCGCCCGAACTCCTCCTCGTCACGGCAGACCTCGCTCCGCAGGGCTCGCCGGTCGCCCGTGGTTCTCGCGCTCACACCGCCTCCGCCTGGTGCGTGGCGACCGTCGGGGCGGGCACGGCGGCGGACGCGGCCGGTGCGCTCGCCTGCCGGGAGTGCCGGGCCTCGCCGCGCGCGGCGGGACGCTTCGGGCGGACCAGGAGGACCAGGCCGCCGAGGAGGCCGCCCGCGCAGCCGCCGACGAGCGCGGAGAGCGGCGCGGAGGGCGACACGGGCGAGACGGGCTTGGTCGCGCGGGAGAACTGGACGACCTTCACGCCCGTGCTGCCCGCCACGTGCGAGCTGTCGAGGACGAGCGCGCGGGCCACCCCGTCGGCCATCGAGACCGCCTGGGCGGGCTTCGCCGACCGCGCGGTGATCGAGATCATCGGCGCGTCCGGGGAGGTCTCGGCCTGCACGTTCTTCCGCAGGGTGTCGGCGGTGACCCCCGCCCACACCTGGGCGTCGCCGGTCACCGCGATGTCGGTGGCGACCCGCCCGTACGCCTGGGCGAAGCCGACCACCGCCCCCGGGTCGGCCTTCTCGGCCGGTACGACGATGACGTAGCTGGTGGCCGCGTACTCCGGCGCCTTCACGGCTCCGTAGCCGCCGCCGAGGACCGCCCCGGCGAGGACGGCGGCGGGCAGCACCGCCCAGCGGCCGGGGGACCGCAGGCCGGCGGGGAGGAAGGCACGGGGTGGGGTGGTGTTCATCGGACGGGTTCTCTCACTTCGCGGGGGAGGGGGTGCCGTGGACGGCCTGGTCGTAGAGGGACATCAACTGCCGTGCGCTGTGCGCGATGTCGTAGCGGCGGGCGGCCGCCGGCAGCGGGAGCCGGGCGAGCCGGGCGCCTTGGATGCCGCGCAGCGCGGAGATCAGCTCGGGCACGGACTCGCCGATCCGGCGCGCGCCCGGCGCCTCGTCCGGGGGCAGGTCGTCGATCGCCGGGCAGGCCGCGTACAGCACGGGAAGGCCCGCGGCGAGCGCCTCGACGATCGCGAGCCCGAAGGCCTCGTCGGGGGAGGTGGACACGAACACGTCCATGGCGGAGAGGAGTTCGGGCAGGGAGGGCCCGAGCGGGGCGGCGCCCGGCGGGTCCTCGCAGGCCCCGAAGAGGAGGACCCGGCCGGCGGCCCCGCACTCCCGGGCGATCCGCAGCAGCTCCTCGCGGTGCTCGCCCTCGCCGACGAGGAGCAGCCGGGCCTCCGGCACCGAGGCCACCGCCCGGACCAACCGGTCGAACCGCTTCCCGGGCGTGAGCCGCCCGACGCCGCCGACGACGTACGCGTCCCGGGGGATGCCGAGCACGCCCCGGACGAGGCGCCGGGCGCGCGCGTCGAAGGCGAACCGGTCGGTCTCGATGCCGTTCGGCACCACCCGGATGCGGTCCGGCGGCACGCCCCAGTCCGCGAGCCGGCGGGCGACGCTGGGCGAGACGGCGACCGTGGAGGTGCCGAGCCGCTCGGACGCCAGATAGAGCGCGCGGGTGCCCGCGGAGAGCGGCCGGCCCTCGATCTGGGTCTCGCCGAGCGAGTGCTCGGTGGCGATGACCCGGCGCACCCCGGCGAGCCGGGCAGCCGCCCTGCCGTACACGCACGCCCGGTAGAGGTGTGTGTGGACGAGGTCGTAGCGGCCCTGCCGGACGATCCGGGCCAGCCGGGGCAGCGCCCCGAGGTCCCGGTTCCCGGCCATGCCGAGGTGGGTGACGGGCGTGCCGTCGGCCTCGATGCCCGCGGCGACCGCGCCCGGATTGGTGAGCGTGACCACCCCGCCGTCCACCGGGAGGTGCCGGAGCAGCAGCCGGAGCTGCTGCTCGGCGCCGCCGATGCCGAGCCCGGTGATGACGTGCAGGACCTTCACGGCGCACCGACCGGGGCCGGGCCGTACGGGGCGGTGAGCAGGTCGGCGGGGTGGCGGCGGCGCAGCGGGTGCAGGACGCGCTTGGCGGCGAGCCGCCAGGGGGTGTCGTTCTCGCCGATGTGGACGCGGGGCAGGGCGTACGTGCCGGTGTGCGGGCCCGGGTCGATCGCGCAGCCGTAGCGGTAGCCGGCCTTGCGCACGGCGTGGATCGCGCGCGGGTCGACCCGCCCGTACGGATAGCAGAAGCCCTCCACCGGCCGGCCGGTCATCTCCTCCAGGAGCTCACGGCTGTGCCGGGTCTCGGCCGCGAGCGTCATGTCGTCGGCCTCGGTCAGCGGGACGTGCCGCAGGCCGTGCGAGCCGATCTCCATGCCGGCGTCGGCGATCCGCCGGATCCCGTCCTCGTCGAGCAGCGGTTTGCGCGGCCCGTCCGAGTCCCAGCCGTTCTCGCCGCCGAGGCGGCCCGGCAGGACGTACACCGTCGCCGTGAACCCGTGCCGGCGCAGCAGCGGCAGCGCCGAGTCGAGGAAGTCCGCGTACCCGTCGTCGAAGGTCAGGCCCACGAGCCCCTTGGCGCGCCCCTCGGCGGTGGCGGCGAGCAGCTCCCGCACCGAGACCCCGCGCAGTCCCCGGTCGCCGAGCCAGTGCAGCTGCCGGGCGAAGCGCACGGGGGAGACGGTCACCCGGTACGGATCGTCAGCGGCGTCCGTGATCGAGTGGTACATCGCGACCCACAGGGGCGGCTTCCACAGGGGCGGCTTCGGCAGCGGACGGCGCGGCGCGGTGGCGGCGGGCATGGGGGGTCCTCCGGAAGGCGGAGCGGGGCAGGGGCGGGATCTCGGGCGCCTTGGCGGCGCAGGCGATGAAGAGCAGGAAGACGCCGGCGACGACCAGGCCGGCGACGGCGACGGCGAGGACGGCGGAGTCGATCGCGAGCTGGCAGAGCCAGCCGGCGCCGGTGGCCCACGCGCTCGCGGTGGCGAGCCGGAGCAGTCCCTCCCCGAGCCGGTCGACGCGGACCGGGACGGCCTGGCGGTGCGCGCCCCGCAGCAGCAGGACGGCGCTGAGGGTGATGCCGAGGGCGTTGGCGGCGGCGATGCCGACCGCGCCCCAGTAGTGGGCGCCGGGGACGCCGGCGGCGGCGGTCGTGGCGAGCCCGGCGGCCATGGCGGCGGCCGGATACCAGAGCGGGCGGGCGGCGGAGAAGTAGCAGCGGACGAGGGCGCCGACCATGGTCTGGCCCAGCAGACCGAGCGCGTACACCCGCATGACGGCGGCGGTGGCGGTGGTGTCGGCGGCGGTGAACTCGCCCCGTTCGAAGAGCAGTTCCACGATCCGGGGGGCGGCGGCGATGACCGTCGAGGAGCCGACGAGCACGACGACCGCGGCGAGCAGCAGATCCCGCTCGACCCGGCGGCGGGCCGCCTCCGGGTCGCCGGCGGCGAGCGCGCGGGCGACCACCGGGAAGCTGACCGTGCACAGCATCAGGGAGAGGATCATCGGCATCTGCGCGACCTTCTGCGCGTAGTTCAGGTGCGAGATGGCGCCGGCGGGCAGCGGCGAGGCGAGGAACCGCTCGATCAGGGTCTGGGACTGGCGGCACAGCGAGAACGCGACGACGGGCGCGATCAGCCCGAGGACC
This sequence comes from Streptomyces sp. NPDC006197, assembly GCF_040613865.1. NCBI lineage: Bacteria > Bacillati > Actinomycetota > Actinomycetes > Kitasatosporales > Streptomycetaceae > Streptomyces > Streptomyces sp. NPDC006197. The sequence goes on from NZ_JBEXSZ010000037.1 coordinate 25,198, forward strand.
AGGACGCGTCCCTCGCCGGCGGGGGCGGGCGGCCCCTCCGGCCGAGGGGTCCGCCCGGGGGCCCGCAGCGCGCGCAGGAGCGAGGGGGCCTGTACGAGGACCATCAGGACCCCGCCGACGGCGACCCCCGCGGCGGCGGACCGCACCCCCCACGGCTCGCGCAGCACCAGGATCGTGCCGATGATCCCCGTGTTGTACGCCACGTAGATCGCCGCCGGCGGCAGGAACCGGCCGTGCGCCCGCAGCGCCGCCGAGCAGTACCCCACCAGGGCGAAGGACAGCACGCAGGTCCCGGTGAGCCGCGTGCAGTCGACGGCGAGCCCCGGGTCGGGCAGCCCCGGCGCGAGCGCGGCCACGAGCAGCGGGGCCGCGACGATCAGGACGGCGGCGGCGAGGCCGAGGCCGAGGACGATCCGGGGGAGCGTCCCGCGCACCAGCTCGCGCACCGGGTCACCGGGCGGGCCGGCCGAACGGCGGGCCAGGGCGCGGGAGAAGGCGGGCACCAGGATCAGCGCCATCGCGTCCTCGATGAGCAGCGTCGAGGCGAACTCGGGCACTGTCCACGCCACCAGGAACGCGTCGGTCCCGGCCCCGGCCCCGAAGTACCCGGCCATGATCTGGTCCCGCACGAGCCCGAGGACCGCCCCGGCCGCGGTCAGCCCCGCCGTCACGGCCGCCGCCTTCGCCAGGAACCCGCCGCCCCCGGACGCGCCGGTGCGGGTCGCCCGCACGCGGGCGTGCGCCCGGCGCCGACCGTGAGGACCGGCCGGCACCCGCGCGGACACCGCGGTCCGTACGGCCCGCCCCGGGGCCGCCACCGGCGAGGGGGCCGCCCCGCCGGCCCGGCGCGTCACGCGCCGGGCCCCGCCGAGCAGCCCGGCGGAGGCGGCCGGGCCGGCGGCCGGGGTTCCCGGCGTGCCAGTGGCACGCGGCGCACCGGTGGTCATCGGGGCTCCCGGGTCCCCGGGAGCACTCGCCGCCCCCGGAGCGCCCGTCCCCGGCAGCACGACGGCCTCCGGGGCCCACGGGGAGTCCGTGGGGCCCGGAGGCGAGGCCTGCCAGGGGTCGGTCAGCGGGGTGCCGCAGGGCGGCCGGGGTGAGGGGCGCGGCCCGTCGGCCCACGGCGCGTCCGTGGGCTCCGGTTCCCCGGCCCACGGGTCACGCACGCCTCACCTCCGCCAGCGACCACCAGGCCGCCAGGCCGAACACGACCGACATCAGGACCGTCGAGGGGCCGCCGATGTCCGCGTAGAAGAAGTCGACGAGCTGCCAGACGAGCAGGCCCGTCGCGACGAGCGCGCAGTCCGCGCCGAGCCGCTGCCGCCGCAGCGCGCCGACGAGCAGCGCCACCCAGCTCCCGGCCAGGGCGAGGAGACCCACCAGGCCCTGCTCGCTCAGCACCAGGAGGTACATGTTGTGCGGGGAGAGCAGCGGCTGGCGCGCGAAGGCGGCGCCCGCGCCGGCCGTGTCGCTGCCGGAGGAGAGCGCGAGGGAGGCGTTCGAGTCGCGGTACCGGGGGAAGCCCTTGAGGCCGACGCCCGTGACCGGCTCCGCGCGCCACATCCGCCCCGCCGCCGCCCACATCGTGTACCGGTCCGTCACCGACTGGTCCGGCGCGGCCGTCACCTGCGTGATGCTGGTGACCCGCTCCTCCACCATCTCCGAACCGATCCCGAGGCCGCCGACCAGGACCACCCCGAGCGCGGCCGCCGCGAGCGCCACCCGCACCGCCCGCCGGACCCCGGCGAGCAGCAGCTGGATCGCGCAGGTGAGCACGGTCGCGATCCACGCGCCCCGGCTGAACGACAGCACCAGCGGGACGAAGAGGAGAGCCGCGCAGACCGTCGCGACCGTGCGGACGCGGCCGGGACCGCTGCCGAGCGCGATCCCGGTGACGACGACCAGCCCGTACGCCACGACCGTCGCCATGCCCATCACGTCGGTCGCCCCGAAGGTGCCGACGGCCCGGACGTCCTCGCCCTGGTACGAGGCGCCCGTGCCCGTCAGGTACTGGGCGACGCCGACCGCGCCCTGGAGCAGCGCGAACGCGACCAGGCCCCAGGCGATCACGGCGAAGTCCCGCCGGTCGCGGATCGTCAGGAGCACGGCCGCCGGGACGAGGACGAAGACCTGCAGGTAACGGGCGACGCCCGGCAGGCTCGCCGCCGGATCGTTCGAGGTGATCGCGGCCAGGCAGATCCCCAGCACCGGCAGGCCGAGGACGACGGCCGCCGCCCGGGTCAGCGGCCGGGCCCCGCCGCGCAGCACCCGCACCAGACAGATCAGGACGAGGAGCCCGGAGGCCGCGTCCGCGACCGTCCCCGTGCCTCCGGTGCCGCCCTGCGCGCCGCCGCCGCCCGGGACGAGCAGCAGCGCGATCACGGCGAGGACCGGGGACAGCGCCACGGCCCGGCGGAGCAGGTCCCGCACCTCGGCACCCGAGCCGGGCACCGTCACGGCCGTGGCCATCCTCAGCTCCCCGTGGGTCGGACGAGCCCGGCCGCCGTGCGCAGCAGGATGCAGACGTCCTGCCAGAGCGACCAGTGGTCGATGTAGTGGTTGTCGAAGCGGCAGCGGTCCTCGATCGAGGTGTCGCCGCGCAGCCCGTGCACCTGTGCCAGCCCCGTGAGCCCCACCGGCATCCGGTGGCGGGCCGCGTACCCCGCGTGGATCTTGCTGAACTGGGCGACGAAGTACGGGCGTTCGGGCCGCGGCCCGACCAGGCTCATGTCCCCGCGCAGCACGTTCCACAGCTGCGGCAGCTCGTCCAGGGAGGTCTTCCGCAGGAAGCTCCCGGCCGCGCTCATCCGCCGGTCGCCCGCCACGTTCCAGCGGGTCGCCGACTCGGTGTCGTCGGAGGGGCGCAGCGTACGGAACTTGAGCAGCGTGAAGCGGCGCCCGTGCTGGCCCACCCGCTCCTGCCGGAAGAGCACCCCGGGACCGTCCGAGAGCCGCACCGCCAGCGCGCACAGCAGCAGCACCGGCAGCGCGACCGCGAGCGCGGGGGCGGCCAGCACGATGTCGAGGGCCCGCTTCGCGGCCCGCCCGCGCCGCTCGCGCAGCGGGACGATCCGGTGCCAGGCGTATCCCCACATGTGCGCGCCCATCGGCCCGCCCTGGTGCCGGCCGCCGACCCGCCAGGTGGCGCAGCCGTACTGCTGGAAGAGCGTCACCAGGCCCGGGTCGTCGTCGAGGAACACGGCGTCGCGCACGGTGTTCTGGATGACCGCCCGGTGGATCTCCTCGGTCGTGGTGAGCACCGGGAGCCCGGCCTCCCCGGTCGCCCGGGAAGCACCGCCCTGCTCCGGCACGCCCACGATCCCGACCGGCCGCACCCCGTACTCGGGGTGCTGGGCGGCCGCCGCCGCGAACCGGCGCGCGGCCCCCGTCCCGCCGATGACGAGCGCCGACCGCGGATGCTCCCGCGCGATCCGGCGCCGCCGCCCGAGCAGCACGGCGCGGACCAGGCACACCAGGGCGACGTGCGTGCCGTAGGCGGCGCAGAGCCGCAGCGGCCCGATCGCCAGGGCGGGCGAGTACGCGGCGACCGCGGCCGCCGCCAGGCACCAGGCGAATCCGGCGCGGGAGCCCAGCGCGGGCAGTTCGTCGAGGGCCCGGGCGTGCGCGGCCGGCCGGTAGAGCCCCGCGTGTCCGTCGAGGACGAGGACGACCACCACGACCGGCAGCACGAGCCGGGCGTCGTGGTGCGCCGCGCCCAGCACCGACGCGGCGGCGAGGACGGCCAGGGCGTCGACCGCCACGAGCGCCGCCACGCCGGACCGCCGCCGCTCGCGCCGGTGGCGCGGCAGCGCGAGCAGGCCGGCCGTGCCACGGCGCGGCACGAGGGGGGCGCGGCCGAAGGCCTGGCCCGCCGTGGGCCAGGGGCCCGGCGAGGAGGGAACGCTGGTGCTTTCCGTGGTCACTGCGCAATCGGCTCTCTGTGCTCGGCCCCCCGCACTCCGGCCAGCGCGCGGTAGACGTCCGCGACGGCCGCGCCGGTGCGCCGGACATCGAATCTGCTGAGTACGTGCTCGTGGGCCTCGCGGCCCAGGCGGTGCCGCAGCTCCGGCCTGCCGAGGAGGCGGCCCAGAGCGGTGGCGAGCGCTGCCGGGTCCCCGGGCGGGACCAGGCACTGGGGTTCATGGGCGGGCGGCAGGCTCTCGCGCGCGCCGTCCACGTCGCTGACGACGACCGGCCGGCCGGCGGCCATGGCCTCCAGGGGCGCGAGGGCCATGCCCTCCCAGCGGGACGGCAGGACGACCACGTCGGCGGCCCGGTACCAGGGCACGGGGTCCTCGACGGCCCCCGTGAACCGCACCGACGGGCCGGCCGCGGCCCGCAGCGCCTCCGCGTCCGGGCCGTCGCCGACCAGGACGAGCCGGGCCGCGGGCACCTCCGCGAGGACGGCGGGCCAGGCGGCGAGCAGGACGTCCTGCCCCTTCTGCCGGCAGAGCCGGCCCACGCAGACGACCGTGGGCGCCGCGTTGCGGGGCGGCCCGTCGGTGGCGAACCGGGCCGTGTCCACGCCGTTGTGGACGACCGACCAGTCCGCCACGACCCCGGCCGCCTCCCCGGTGCGCCGCTCGGCCTCGCTCACGCAGAGGACGCGGTCCGTCCACCGGGCGCCGAACCGCTCCCAGCACCGGGCGACCGCGGCGGTCCTCCCCTCGACCGCCTCGAAGGACCAGGCGTGCGGCTGGTACACCGTCGGAACGCGTCCCCGTACGGCGAGTCGGGCGCACAGGCCGGCCTTGGCGCTGTGCGCGTGGACGAGCCCGGGCCGGACCGCGCGGACCAGCCGGGCCAGCTCCCGCGTCTCGCGCAGGACGGCGGGCCCGGGGTCGCGGCCGGCCCGCCAGTCGTGGGTCTCGGCGCCCTCGGCGCGGACGGAGGCGGAGAGCCAGGTGCCGGGCGGGCAGGCGACCGCGACCCGCAGGCCGGCGGCGCGCTGGGCGCGGGCCAGGTCGACGACGACACGGGCGACCCCGCCGTCGCCGGGCTGGACCGCGTGCAGGACGGTGACGGATCCGGGGTCCGTGTCGAGTGGTGACAGCACGTCAGCGCCGGACGTCCGCCTGGAGGAAGACCGCGCCGAGCCAGACGGTGTCCTTCCGGCTGCCGACCCGGACGTGGACCCGGTCGCCCCCGGAGCGCAGCGCTCCCCGCAGGTCGAACACGTCGGAGTCGTATCCGAGGGTGTTCGTACGATCCGGTCGGCGTACGGTACGACCGGTGCCGAATTCGGTGACGGTGGAGTTCAGCACGTCGTCCGCGGAATTGGCGGAATCGGAGAGACGGGTGCTCTTCGAACGGCTCGTTTCCACTGACAGGTAATCCCCGGAAGTCCCGCGGTCACCGTCATAGGCGATCAGCCCGAGACGCCCCGAGACACCCTTGGGAAAACGGTTTCCGTCGACCGGGACACGCAGCTCGCCGGCGCGCGGACCGACCGTTTCGAAACCGTCCCAGACACTGATCCTGCGCAGCGGTTCCGAGGCCTTCTCGTACGCGGCGACGAGCGTCCAGCCGCCCCAGCCGCCCACCTTGGAGCGGCCCATCGCCACATTGACCTGCGCGACGGTCCACTGCCCCGGATGCGACCGGCGGACCAGCTGCGTGACGTCGGCGGAGGCCTGGAAGGCGTCGGCGCCGTCGGCCGTGCGGTGGCCGATCACGGAGTCGGCGAGCAGCGCCTTGTACCGCCCCCCGGGCTCGGCGATCAGGACGCGGCCGTTGTCCTTCGGCGGCTTCTGCTCGCCCACCCGCAGGTTCCCGCCCCAGTAGAGCCGGGCCCAGGTGACCCGGGCGCCCGCCGGCACCGCGAGCTCGGCGCGGCTGGAGTTGTACGTGTTGGGGTCGTCGTCCACGTCGACGTACCTGATCGAGGCGCCGTCGTTGACCGACTCGGTGCCCTTCGCACCCTTCGCCGAGGTGTTGGCGGCGCGCACGATCCCACCGTGCTGTACGGCCTGGTGGCGGGCGGTGAACGGGACGCGGGCCGCCTCCCGTGGCCGGGGCGCGGCTGCGGAGGCGCCGGGCAGCGCGGCGGTCAGGGCCGCGCACGACAAGGCGCACAACACGCTGCGACGCACAGCAAGAACCGCTGAATTCCGCATACAGGTTCTCCGCTTTGATGAGAGAAGGGAGGGAAGACCCGAGCAGGCCGGTGGAGAGGAAGGTGTCGTCCGCACGAAATGGGTGAACGCGCGGCGGGCCCGGAAGCAACGTTCGGGAACGTTATAACCCCGATGCGGGGCGATAGTAAGCATTAGATGCCCGGAAACGCTAACTCCCGTATCCGGGCGCCCGGTTCCTCGTTGAGCGTGTTGCGCCATTCCACGCCCAGTCCCTCCAATGGCCCTCTTATGGCCCAAAGATCGGTTGAACGTCACCCGTTCGGGAGAGCAACCGATGAAAAGCCGGGGCGTTGTTGAAGGAGCCGGGCCGAACAGTCCGCGCAGTCCGAGTTGGATGAATTCGATCGAGGAGCACCTCCCCATGTCCCGTATCGCCAAGGCCGTTGCCCTGACCGCCACCGCCGCCGCCACCGTCGCCGGTGCCGCCGGTGTCGCCGCCGCCGACTCCGGCGCCGAGGCCGCGGCCGTGAAGTCCCCCGGTGTCATCTCGGGCAACGTCGTCCAGGTCCCGATCCACGTTCCGATCAACGTCTGCGGCAACACCGTCAGCGTCATCGGCGCGCTGAACCCGGCCTTCGGCAACGCCTGCGTGAACGCCTGATCTCGCACGCCTGATCGGTCCTTCCGAAGCCGGTGCGCCCCCCCCCGCCTGGGTGGGCGCACCGGCTTTTTCCTTGCCGGCGCTGGTCCGGTACTCGTTCGGACGCACTCTTGTGCGCCGTCCGATGCAACGGCGTACGCCTCTCCGGGGGCAGGGTCCGGAGGCGGATTCACCCGAACGGAGACGTGGCGCTGCGTAGTTCTGCGGTTGCGGAGGGCTATAACCGCAGGCACCGTGAGAGGGCAGTTGTCCGACGCATAAGGAAAAGGAACACATATGCGTCCCCTGGCCACGCGCCACCTCACCGCCCTGGCGATATCCGCCGCCCTCACCCTCGGCACGGCGGGACCCGCCTTCGCCGACGAACACCACCCGTCCCCCGCGGTCGACCGGGCCGTGCACGTGCCCCTCCCGGACACCCCCGCCGCCCCCGATCTCCCGGCCACGCTCCTGGCGCCCGAGCTCCCGACGGACGTCGTGTCCGACGCCCTCGCGAGCGTCGAGAAGGCGGTCGCCGCCCTGCTCGCCACCGTCACCTCCGGAGTCGGCGGTGTCGGCGGCGTCGTACCGCAGGTCACCTCCACGCTGACCTCGCTGGTCAACCTGGCCGTCGGCGCCGTGCTCGGCGGCGGACCGCTCACGCTCCCGGCGCTCCCGGCCACCGCACCCGAGCTGCCGGCCAAGCCGCCTGCCGCGGTGCCCGAGCTGCCGGCCAAGCCCCCGCTGCCCGTCCGGTAGCACCCGCACCCCCGTACCGGCCCGGCCTCCGCCGGGCCGGTACGGGCGTGTGCGATCGGCAAATAGCACCGGCCCGCATCGATCGGGTGCAGTACCGAGAAATCCTTCCTCCCGGAGTTTCCGGCGCGCTCACTCCTCGTTACAGAAGCAGAACGATGTACAGGATTCGGCCAAGAGCCCTGTACAGAACGTGACTTGAAAGCACAGAGGAAGGATTCACTCCATGAAGCCCACCAAGGTTGCCGCGGTCTTCGCCGGTTCGCTGATGGCCCTGGGCGCCGCCGCGCCCGCCATGGCCACGGAGGCGCTGACCCCCACCAGCCTGAACGGCGGCCTCGAAGCGATCGCCGCCAACGGGCTCAAGAGCGACATGCTGAGCAGCACCACGGACGGCTCCCCGGTCCAGACCGTGACGAAGGCCGCGGACCAGCTGAACACCGCCACCAAGGGCGCCTCGCTGCTCGGCGGCCTTCCCCTCGGCGGCTGACGTCACCTCAGTGACACCTGCCCCACGGGCACTTACGGCGGGCCTCCGGGCCGCTGTTCCCCACGGTCGGCTGATCGAATGATTTTCTGATCAGCTGCCGTGTGGCCCCGGCTGTGCGCCGGGCGCCGACCCATACCCTCTGGCCGATCCCACGTGAACGTCGGTGCGGATCAGGCCGGTCGGAGCGAGGGGGGATCCTCGCCGGTCTCTCCCTTTCTCCAGAGGAAGAGCGGTATGCGGTCCATCATCAGCAGGAAAGTACTCACCGCGGCGGCAGCGACCGGCATCCTGTCGCTGAGCGGGGGCTTCGCCCTGGCCGCGAACTCCCACCCCGGTACGGGCGACAGGCCCGGCTCCGGCACGCCCGGCCATGTCCGGGCCACCCTGCCGGCGGACGTCTGCGGCACCATGGAGCTCGGCGGGATCGTCGGGGCAGCCGTCGGAGACCTCTGCGCCCACGCGGAGGAACCCGACGGCTACGGCGAGGAGCCGGGCGGCTACGGCGAGGGGCCCGGCGGCTACGGCGAGGGGCCGGGCCCGACGGGGCACCCGACCGGGCACCCGACGGGTCACCCCACCGGGCACCCGACGGGTCACCCCACGGGGCACCCCACGGGTCACCCCACCGGGCATCCGACCGGCCACCCGACGGGTCACCCGACCGGCCACCCCACGGGTCACCCGACCGGCCACCCCACCGGGCATCCGACGGGCCACCCCACCGGGCACCCGACGGGCCACCCCACCGGGCACCCGACGGGACACCCGACCGATCACCCCACGGGTCACCCGACCGGGCACCCGACCGGCCACCCCACGGGTCACCCCACGGGGCATCCGACGGGTCATCCCACGGGTCACCCGACCGGCCACCCCACGGGTCACCCCACCGGGCACCCGACGGGTCACCCCACGGGTCACCCCACGGGTCACCCCACCGGGCATCCGACCGGCCACCCGACGGGTCACCCGACCGGCCACCCCACGGGTCACCCGACCGGCCACCCCACCGGGCATCCGACGGGCCACCCCACCGGGCACCCGACGGGCCACCCCACCGGGCACCCGACGGGACACCCGACCGATCACCCCACGGGTCACCCGACCGACCACCCCACCGACCACCCCACGTGTGAGCAGCCCGCGCCCGGGGAAGGGCCGCATCACGGTTGTGGGGAGCTGCCCGGGACCGGTATGGACCCCGCGCTCATGGGTGCGGCCGCGATCAGCGCCGCACTGGTCATCGGCGGTGGCGTCGTCTACCTCCGCGGTGGACGGCTCGCCCGCCGGCACTGACCCCGTCCCCGTACGCCGGCACCGCGTCAACCCGGGCCCTCGCCTTCACCGGTGAGGGCCCTGCGCGTTGCTGCACATGGGTTAGTCCCGCGACGTTTCGGCCAAGGGGCTCGTTCTCCTCACATGACTCTGCGTTCTCACGCCGGCATGGGACTTCTCATGACCGCGTTCGCCTCCGCCGCCCTGGCCTCTCCCGCCGCCGCCGTCGAGGCCCCGGTGATCGTTCCGCTCCAGGGCCTGGAGCCGGTCCTGCCGATGGACGCGCCGACCGTGGCGACCGGCGTTCCCGTCCCGATGCCCGGCGCGCCCACCGGTTTCCAGAAGGGCATCGGCTCGCTGCCGGACGTCGCCCTGCCCAGCGTCCCGCTGACCGGCACCCTGCCGGAGACCGTCGTCGCCGCCCCGCTGCCCGAGCTCCTCAAGGGCAGCGAGCCCGGCCGCGCCCTGTTCAGCAGTCCGCACTCGGAGATGAAGGCGGCCACCCCGGGCGCCGTCGTCGGCAACCCGGTGGAGGCCCCGCGCGGCAACGGGCTCGCCGGACTGCCGGGCCTGGCGAAGCCCCAGATCGGGCTCCTCACCCCGGTGCTCAGCGGAGCCCTCGACCCGCAGCTGGGGCTGGCGCCGGACGCGGGCTGAGACGTTCGCGTCCCCGTTCATTCGTACGACCGTTGACCGGGCGGGTGAAGACACGATTCTTCCCCGCCACCCCAAGGGCTGTCGGTCGTTGCAAGAGAAGGCTTGTCGCATGGCCGCGGCCCGCGGGCCGAAGGCGTTCCGTCGTATCCGGCGGCGGACGGCATTCGGGTCGCGGGCCATCTCTTCGGTTTTCCTTCTTCCCGTTCGGCTCAATGGCCGTGACCCGCAGCGGTGATCGGCGTTGAACGGAAGTGACGGCCGTGATTCCTGCGGTCGCTTTCCAGCCCAAGGAGTTCTTGATGTCTCGCATCGCGAAGGCTGCCGCTGTTCTCGCCGGCACGGGTGCCGTTGCCCTCAGCGGAGCCGGCCTGGCCGTCGCCAACGCCGACGCCGGGGCCGTCGCCGCCCACTCGCCCGGTGTCGCCTCCGGCAACGCCGTCCAGGTCCCGGTCCACGTCCCGATCAACCTCTGCGGCAACACCGTCAACGTCATCGGTCTGCTGAACCCGGCGTTCGGCAACACCTGCATCAACGTCGACGGCAACGGCGGCCACGACAACGGTGACGGCGGCTACGGCGGCTGATCCCCTCCGCTTCACACGGACGTCCCCCCGGCCGCGGCGGCCGGGGGGACGTCCGTGTGCGGGCTCACGCGTACCGGTAGATCCGGCTGTGGTCGAACATCGACACCGGGGTCACGCCCCAGGGCGCCATCGGCTCGTGCCGGGCGACGACCTTGCGGTACTGCGCGTCGCCCAGGGGCGGCGGCTCCGCCGGCAGATAGGCGGCGCCGGGGTTCCGCTGCTGCCAGCGCGACCAGACCAGGTCGACGAAGGAGTGGTGCAGCCAGAAGACCGGGTCGTTCACGGAGCCGCCGCCGAGCATCAGGCCGCCCACCCAGCGGTGCACCCGGTTGTGGATCCGGAACCGGTCGTTGCCCCGGCCGGGCGCCCAGCCCTCCAGGGCGTTGCGGAAGCCGGTGGCGCTCGTCGAGTTCCAGGGCGCGGCGTCGTACACCCGCTCGCGCATCACCTCGTCGAGCTGGGCGGCGGTGGGGAGCGTGACCGGGTCGCGGGGGCGGCCGAAGTCCCTGGTCAGATAGCGGGTGTCGGTCATCGACTGGGTGATCGTCCACCGCCCGGCGGAGTGCGCGAACGGGCCCGTCATCACCTGGAGGTCGGCCCGGCGCCCGTTGCCGCCCATGAAGTCCTCGCGCCAGATCGAGGAGGCCGGGGAGTTGTCCCGGGTCCAGTCCCAGTACGGGACGGAGACCGTCGGGTCGATCCGGCGCAGGGCCGTCTCGAACTCCAGCAGGAACTTGCGGTGCCAGGGCAGGAAGCTCGGCGTCATGTGGGCGGTCCGGAGCCGGCCCTCCCCGTCGGCCGTGTAGTAGTCGATGTGGGTGCGGACGAAGCGGTCGTACGCACCGGTGCGCTTGAGCTCCAGGACGGCGGCGACGAACTTGCGGCGCTCGGCGCCGGTCAGGTCGCGCTGGTTCTTACGCGTGTACACCACGCGGGCTCCCTCCCGTCGGGTCGGTGGGGACGCCGTGGACGCCCGCGAGGGGGGAGAGCCGGGCGGTGCCCAGTTCGTCCACGGCCGCGCGGGTGGCCGCCAGGGGCGTCGGGCAGGACTCGTAGTGGTCGATCGGGGTGACGTAGCCGCCGTCGGCGCAGCGCATCAGGTGCAGGGGCCGGCCGTCGACGAGGGCCGTCGGCTCGCCGCCGGGGCCGGAGAAGCCCAGGAGGCGACGGCCCCGGTACATCTCGTCGAAGGCGTGCGGATCGCGCGTGCCCTCCGATTCCGGTCGGCTCGCGATACGGCCGAGCGCACCGCCCGTGAGGGCGGTGACGGCAAGGGCGAACAGGGACCGCAGTGCGACGCGGCGCGGGACGATCATCAGTGATCTCCTGGTGGTCGGCTTATGCCCTCAGGGCACAACGATGAAAACCCGGGTTCGTTGCGGCGGAAATGCCAGCGGTGTGAATGTCGGCCGTTCGGGTGAAAGTGGCGCGGGGAAAGGGTGGTTGGAGCATTAGCATCCGGTTTCATGACCACTTCCCACGTCGTTTCCTCGGCGCGCAGCGCCTCTCCGCTGGGAACTCTCACGGTGATTCCGTGGGCCAGCGAGCCCTCCGCCGACTCGGCGGGCACGCCGTTCCTGATGGCGTATTCGCTCGGTGACGGCCGGGACGGCCCGGAGGGCGGTCAGCAGGCGATGCGCGCGGCCCTGGAGTCGATGAACCTCTCGGTCGGCGACCGGCTCTTCGATCTGGAGAAGGACGCCGGGATCAACGCCACGCTGCTCGTCGAGGGCGGTTCCGCCGTACTCACCCTGCCCTTCCTGAAGGTCCAGTGCCCGGTGCCGGAGGAGTGGGAGGCGGCCGCCCACGCCCAGGGCAAGGTCTACTTCCTCTGCTCCGTGCGTCCCTGGTCCGAGGGCGTGCCCGGACAGCCCGTCGACGAGGAGCGGCTGCGGGCCTTCGTCTCGGACGAGGAGATGCTCGCCGACTGCGCCCACGTCCTGGTGCCGGTCCGCCGCATCCAGGGCTGAGCGGGAGGAGCCGCGTCATGACGACGGTGGACGTACGGGACGGGGTGCCGGGCCAGCGGCGGGACGAGACCGCGCGGGAGACCGGCGGACCGGTCGGCGCGAGCCGGGCCCTGGCCTGGCTGCTGGTCGTCACCGGGGCCGCGGGCGTGCTCGCCGGCTGGGTGATCACGATCGACAAGTTCCTGCTCCTGGAGGACCCCGGCTTCCAGCCCGGGTGCAGCCTGAACCCGGTCGTGTCCTGCGGCAACATCATGAAGAGCGAGCAGGCGGCGGTGTTCGGCTTCCCGAACCCGATGCTCGGGCTCGTCACGTACGCCGTCGTCGTCGCCGTCGGTGCCGGGCTGCTCGCCGGGGCCCGCTACCGGGGCTGGTTCTGGCTCGGCCTCAACGCCGGGATGCTCTTCGGGGTCGGCTTCTGCACCTGGCTGATGTACCAGTCGCTGTACGAGATCAACGCGCTCTGCCTGTGGTGCTGCCTCGCCTGGGCCGCCACCCTCACCATGTTCTGGTACGTCACCGCGCACAACGTCCGGGAGCGCCTGCTGCCCGCCCCGGCGGGGCTGCGGACCTTCCTCGGCGAGTTCGCCTTCGCCCTGCCGGCCTTGCACATCGGGATCATCGGGATGCTGATCGCGACCCGCTGGTGGGACTTCTGGACGAGTTGAGACGAGCTGACGTGAGCCGCCTCCCCACCTGGTTCACCTGGCCGCGGGCCGCACTGACCGTGCTGCTCGCGGCCGTTGTCGTGCTCCTCCTGCTGCCCGACCGGTTCGTGCCGGGCGGCCGGCACACCGGGACGGGGACCGTGCCCGGGCAACAGCCGCTGCCGGGCGTCCCGTCGGGGTTCTTCACGGGCTCCGACGAGGCCGGGGTGCGGCGGATCGCGCAGGTGCAGGCCTGGCTCGGCGGCGACTCCCTGACCGTCGGCCACACCTATCTGCCGGGCGACCGCTGGTCCAACATCGAGGGGCACCCGGCGCTCTTCGGGCCCTGGGCGCGCTGGAAGGCCGAGCGGCCGGGGCGCCTCTTCGTGCTGAACGTGCCGATGCTCGACCGTAACGAGGCCGGGCTTTCGGACGCCGAGGTGCGGACCGGGCTGCGGCAGGGCGCGGACGGGGCGTACGACGGGCACTTCCGTACCCTGGGGGAGCGGCTCGTGGAGCACGGGCTCGGCGACGCGGTCCTGGTGCTCGGCTGGGAGATGAACGGCACCACGTACGGCCATCGTTGCGGGCCTGACCCGACGGCCTGGAAGGCGTACTGGCGGAGGGTGGCAGGGGTGTTGCGGGGGGTGCCGGGGCAGCGGTTCCGCTTCGACTTCACGCCGAGCCGGGGGCTCGACGCGATCCCCTGGCCGCACTGCTACCCGGGCGACGACGTGGTGGACATCATCGGGATGGACGCCTACGACCAGCCCGCCGGGCTCTCCTTCGAGGAGCAGGTGGACGAGGAGTACGGGCTCGGGCACCACGTGCGCTTCGCGGCGGCGCACGGCAAGCCCGTCTCGTACCCGGAGTGGGGGCTCTTCAGGAACGGGGACAACCCGGCGTACGTACGGGGGATGCTGGACTGGTTCGCGGCGCACCGGCCCGTGTACCAGACCGTCACCGACTACTGCCCGCACGGGGTGTGGGAGTGCGCCGACAATCCGGAGTCGGCGCGGATCGTGCGGGCCGCGCTAGGAGACCGGCCGTGAGGGCGTCAGGCCGCTCCTGAGGGTGCCGACCGTCCGGTCGAGGAGGGCGACGAGGTCGTCGGTGCTGCCGTGCTCGGCCCAGTACAGGGTCGCCTCGCGCAGGGCGCCGAGGGCCGCCGCCGTGAAGACCCGTACCTCCAGGTCGTCCGCGTCCCGGCCGGTGCGGTCGGCGATCGCGCCGGCGAGGCGGCGGCCGGTGACCGCGGTGGTCTCGGTGAACCGGGCGCGGACGGCGGGGATCTCCGCCATGAGCCGGGCGCGCAGCCGGGTCTCCTCGGGCTCCTCGGCGAGGGCGGTGCGGACGGCTTCGAGGACGACCGCCCGGAGCGAGGCGAGGGGTTCCTCGCCGGCGGGGCGGGCGCGCAGCCGGGCCTCGAGCTCCTCGTCGTTCTCGGCGGTGAGGAGGATGTCCTCCCGGACCGGGAAGTAGCGCACGACGGTGGAGGGGGAGACCTCGGCGGCCTCGGCGATGCGCTCGGTGGTGGCGGCGTCCCAGCCCTGCTCCGAGGCAAGCCGGTAGGCGGCCTCCCGGATCGCCGCGCGGGTCTTCGCCTTCTTGCGTTCGCGCAGGCTCATGGCCCTCATTGTCCCAGGCCGGGCGGACCGGTCGGACGGGCCGGTCAGGCGTGCTGGTACGCCACCAGCGAGATGCCGACGTAGTGGACGATGAAGGCCGCCAGGGTCAGCGAGTGGAAGACCTCGTGGAAGCCGAACCAGCGCGGCGAGGGGTTCGGGCGCTTGATGCCGTAGATGACACCGCCCGCGCTGTAGAGCAGTCCGCCGACGATGACGAGGACGAGGACGGCGATGCCGCCCGCGCGCATGAAGTCGGGCAGGAAGAAGACGGCGGCCCAGCCCATCGCGATGTAGCAGGGCGTGTACAGCCAGCGAGGGGCACCGACCCAGAAGACGCGGAAGGCGATGCCGGCGGCGGCCGCCGCCCAGACCGCCCACATGAGCGGCTTCGCCGTGGAGTCGGGGAGCAGCAGCAGGGTGAGCGGGGTGTAGGTGCCCGCGATGATCAGGAAGATGTTGGCGTGGTCGAGGCGCCGGAGCACGGCCTCGCCGCGCGGGCCCCAGTCGCCGCGGTGGTACAGCGCGCTGATGCCGAAGAGCAGGCAGGCGGTGAGGGCGTAGATCCCGCAGGCGATGCGGGCGCGGGGCGAGTCGGAGAGGGCGACGAGGGCGAGGCCCGCGACGATCACGGCGGGGAACATGCCCGCGTGCAGCCATCCTCTGAGCCGGGGCTTCGGCGGGAGCGGCAGGGCGCGCTCGATCGGGGGCACTTCCGACGTGGCTGAAGTCATGAGACCGAATCCTAGCTACGCACCCGTAGGTATCGGATATGAGTGGCGATGCTCACGTGTGCACCCCCCTGGACATATGGGCGTATCCATCGGATGATCAAATGAGTGCGGTCGGCACCGGATGAGCAGCTACGAAGCATCCGGGTCGCGGCCCCCACGGGGCATACATATAAAAAACCCCTCTTCAAGGAGCAATCGTGGCGCGCGACAACGCGGCTCCCACCGACGTCCCCACCCAGCACCAGGAGCTCGTCTCCTGGGTGAACGAGATAGCCGAGATCACCCAGCCGGACAACATCGTCTGGTGCGACGGATCCGAGGCGGAGTACGAGCGCCTGTGCGAGGAGCTCGTCGCCAAGGGGACCTTCAAGAAGCTCGACCCGGTCAAGCGCCCGAACTCGTACTACGCCGCCTCCGACCCGTCCGACGTCGCGCGCGTCGAGGACCGGACCTTCATCTGCTCCGAGAAGGAGGAGGACGCGGGCCCGACCAACCACTGGAAGGCCCCGGCGGAGATGAAGGACATCTTCGCGGGTGAGAAGGGCATCTTCCGCGGCTCCATGCGCGGCCGCACCATGTACGTCGTGCCCTTCTGCATGGGCCCGGTCGGCTCCCCGCTCTCCGCCATCGGCGTCGAGATCACCGACTCCGCGTACGTCGCCGTCTCCATGCGCACCATGACCCGCATGGGACAGGCCGTCCTCGACGAGCTCGGCACCGACGGCTTCTTCGTGAAGGCCGTCCACACCCTCGGCGCCCCCCTGGAGGAGGGCCAGGAGGACGTGCCGTGGCCCTGCAACACCACCAAGTACATCTCGCACTTCCCCGAGACCCGCGAGATCTGGTCGTACGGCTCGGGCTACGGCGGCAACGCCCTGCTCGGCAAGAAGTGCTACGCGCTCCGTATCGCCTCCGTCATGGCGCGTGACGAGGGCTGGCTCGCCGAGCACATGCTCATCCTCAAGCTGACCCCGCCGCAGGGCGAGGCCAAGTACGTCGCCGCCGCCTTCCCGTCGGCCTGCGGCAAGACCAACCTCGCGATGCTGGAGCCCACGATCTCCGGCTGGACGGTCGAGACCATCGGCGACGACATCGCCTGGATGCGCTTCGGCGAGGACGGCCGCCTCTACGCGATCAACCCCGAGGCCGGCTTCTTCGGCGTCGCGCCCGGCACCGGCGAGCACACCAACGCCAACGCCATGAAGACCCTGTGGGGCAACTCCGTCTTCACGAACGTCGCGCTCACCGACGACGGCGACGTGTGGTGGGAGGGCATGACCGAGACGGCGCCCGCGCACCTCACGGACTGGAAGGGCAACGACTGGACGCCGGAGTCGGAGACCCCGGCCGCCCACCCGAACGCCCGCTTCACCGTCCCGGCCGGCCAGTGCCCGACGATCGCCCCCGAGTGGGAGGACCCCAAGGGCGTCCCGATCTCGGCGATCCTCTTCGGCGGCCGCCGCGCCTCCGCCGTCCCGCTGGTCACCGAGTCCTTCGACTGGAACCACGGCGTCTTCCTCGGCGCGAACGTCGCCTCCGAGAAGACCGCCGCCGCCGAGGGCAAGGTCGGCGAGCTGCGCCGCGACCCCTTCGCCATGCTGCCGTTCTGCGGCTACAACATGGGCGACTACATGGCGCACTGGATCAAGGTGGGCAAGGACGCCGACGCGTCGAAGCTGCCGAAGATCTACTACGTGAACTGGTTCCGCAAGAACGACGCGGGCAAGTTCGTCTGGCCCGGCTTCGGCGAGAACAGCCGCGTCCTGAAGTGGATCGTCGAGCGCCTCGACGGCAAGGCCGAGGGCGTCGAGACCCCGATCGGCATCCTGCCGACCGCCGAGTCCCTCGACACCGAGGGCCTGGACCTGCCGGCCGAGGACCTGGAGTTCCTCCTCAAGGTCGACCGTGACGTGTGGCGCGAAGAGGCCGCCCTCGTCCCCGACCACCTGAACACCTTCGGCGACCACACGCCGAAGGAGCTGTGGGACGAGTACCGCGCCCTCGTGGAGCGCCTCGGCTAGTCCCTCCGAAACTCGTGGTGGGCTGCCCCGAAACACCGCCCTGACCAGTGGGGTCACGACGGTCCATCACGACGCAACCGGCCCCCGGAGCCCCCTCAGGCTCCGGGGGCCGGCGCATGTCCGCGTACCGGGCCCCGGGGGATCGGCCGGGAGGCCTCGACGGTCGCGACGGCGCGGTCGCCGGTCGCCGGGAACTCGGACGTGGGCAGCCTGATCCGGTCGAACGCGCAGCCGTGCGGCGGGACGTGAGGCGCTCGGAGAACGTCATGCGCGGAACATGACTGATCACTGGCCGCGCTCCTCCAGGTACCGGGTGTGGATCTCCTGGCGGATCGCCTCCGCCTGCCGGAGCGCGGTGGCGATGCCGGACATCTCCTCGCGCAGCACCGACAGCTGGCGTTCGAGATGACGCTCGGGCGGCTCCGCGCCCGGCGCGACCCGCGACCACCACCGCGTCCGTACGAAGGTGTCGACGGCCTCCGGGACGTCCTGCCGCACCGCGCGGGCGAGGACGTGCAGGTGCTCCGGGTCGCTCACCCACCCCGGTTCGAGCAGCGCCTCGACCAGGGTGTCCAGCTCGGTGAGGCGGCCGTGCGCGGCGGGCGGCAGCTCCACCTCGGCCAGGTAGGCGCGCAGGGTCGCGAAGTCGGCGCGCAGGGCGTCGAGTTGCTCGTCCGCGTCCGGGAAGTGCGGGGTGTCGGGGCGCTCGGGCGGGGCGATCAGGGCCCCCGCCGCGTACAGCCCCGCGATCACCAGCGGCCAGAGTCCGCCCGCCGCGCCGGTGAGGGTGATCCCGACACCGGCCAGACCGCAGGCGCTGCCGGCGAGGTTCTTGCGGGACTCGACGTACCCGAGCAGGCGGCTACTGGTACCCACGGATCTCCTCGAAGGCGCCGTCGAGCGAACCCCGGGTCGCGTCGAAGAGCTTCCCGCCGGTCAGGCCCGCGATGTGGTCGAGCTCGCCGCGGTCGGAGTCCCCGAAGAGGATCGGGAAGACCGGCGTGCGCCGCTGCTCGGCCGGCAGGGAGCCGTAGAAGGCGTCGAAGGCCGACGCCGGGTCGCCGTCGGTGTTCTCCCCGTCCGTCATCAGGACGACCGAGGTGAAGCTGTCGGACGGCGCCCTGCCCAGGAAGCGGTACGCCTCCTGGAGGCTGGAGTAGACGGCCGTGCCGCCGGAGGCCGAGAGCCGCCGGGAGTCGGCGCGGATCGCGTCGAGCGCCGCCTTCGGCGAGGCCGGGTCGACCGTGTGCGTACGGACCTCGCTCTGCTTCACCGAGGAGCCGAAGGGCATCAGGGTCACCTCCTCCCGGTCCCGGAAGTCACCGGTCAGCTCGGCGAGCGCGGACTTCAGCCGGTCGAGCCGCTCCCCGTCCATGGAGCCCGAGGTGTCGAGCACGTAGACCGTGCGGGAGGGACGGCGCAGGGTGTTGTCGTACGCGTCGAGCAGACCGTCGGCGACCGCCCGGCTGCCCGGGAAGGGCAGCTCGCGGCGCTGGTCCCGGGCGAGCGCCGAGGCCGGGCGGACCCCGGCGACCACCGGGCGGCGCAGGGTCGTCCCGGTGATCCGTCCCTGGGCGTCCGGGGTGCGCAGGTACGTGGTGAGCCGGTCCGCCGCCTCCTTCGCCTCGGGGCGGGCGGAGGTGAGCAGGGTGAACGGGTAGTCGGCGGTCACGACACCGTCAGACGGCCGGATCACGGTCAGCTTCTCGGGCGCGGACAGCAGCACGGACTCGTAGTTCACCAGCGCGTCGACGTCGGTGCGGCGGGCGTAGGCCGTGGCCAGCCAGCCGGAGGAGCCCGAGGTCAGCTTCTGGCCCGTGAAGAACTCCTTCAGGCGCGGGGTGGCCCGGGCGACGTCCTGCTCGGTCAGCGCGGACTGGGCGCCGGAGAGCCCGGAGGCGACCGAGACGAGCGCGGAGAAACCGGAGTTGGAGCGCTTCGGGTCCGTCATGCCGTACGTCAGCTTCCCGTCGGCGACGGCCCGGTGCAGCTGCGACCAGGTCACCTTCGCCGGGTTCCAGCCGAGCCGGGCGACGGTGGCGGCCCGCACCCCGAGCGCCACCGGCGAGGTCATGATAGGGGTCTCGTCGGTGATCCTCTTCGCCGTGTCCGGGCGCAGCCGCAGGTAATCGTTGGAGGAGAGCCACACCGCGTCGTAGCCCTTGTCCGCCTCGCCGGACGCGATGCGCTCGACGGCGTCCAGGGTGCCGACGTAGGTGGGGCGGACGGTGACGCCGGTCGCCTTGGCGGCCTCGTCGAGGATCGGGCCCATGTCGGCCAGTTCGGAGGAGGCGAGGACCCGGAGGGTGCCGGCCTTGTACTCCGTGCCGTGCTCGTCGGGGCGGTCGCCGCCGTTCCCGCCGTTCCCACCGTTCCCGCCGGAGCAGGCGGTGGCGAGGAGCGCGAGCGCGAGGACGGCGGCCGTGCCACGGGCCGTGGGGGCAGGGGTCGTGTCGCGGCCCGTGGGTGCGGCGGTCGTGTCGCGGGAGCCGCTCCGGCCGCCCGCGAGGCGGGCGACGGTGCCGGCGGCCGTGCGGCGCAGCCGGGCGGTGACGCGACGGGCCGTCCCGGGAGCGGCGGGGCTGAGGGGGGTGCCGTGGTGGGTGGTGCCGCGGTTCATCCGAGACCGCCTTCGAGGGCGCCGGTGCGGCGGCTGCGGTCCAGGTGGGCGCTCGCCTCCCGGAGTTCGGCCGTGAGCGACTCGACCGTCGCCGCCATCGACTCCGTCGCCCGCACCTTGTACGTGTCGATGGCGTCGAGCGTCCGGTAGATCTGCTGGAAGGCCGTGCGGAGCGTCTCGGCACCCACCGCCGGGTCCGCCGCGATCCGCTGGATCTCACCGGCCTGGCCGGCCAGCATCTCGGCGTTGCCCCGGATCAGGTCCTCGGTCGTCGAACGCAGCACGTTCACCTGCTCGGTGACCTTCCGCTGGTTCTCCAGTGCCGAGGCGAGCATGACCGCGATCCGCAGCGCCGACAGGGTCGTCGTCGCCGCCCGGTCCACGCCCTTGATCAGCTCGTCGTTGTTCCGGCGGACCACGTCCATCGCCAGGTATCCCTGGGCGCAGACGGCCAGTTGGGTCAGGAGGTCCTGGTGCTTCTGCCGGACCGGGAAGAGGACGTCGGCGCGCAGCGCGTCCGCCTGGGCCGGGTCCGCGGTGAGGGCGATGCGCTCCTCCACGGCCGCGTCGAGCGCACCGGTGAGCACCGCGTACTCCTGGAGCTTGCCCATGGTCTCCCACAGCCGGGCCCGCTCGGTCTGCAACGCGGCGTTGTCGCGGCGCAGTTCGTCCTGGCCGCCGCGCAGCGAAGCGACGATCCGGTTCAGCGTGGCCTGAGAGGAGGCGTACCTGGCGACGTGATCGCGCAGCCTGTTGCCGCCCGGGAGCTTCGCGAGCAGCCCCTTGAGGCCCTTGCCGGGGGTGTCACGGGGGTCCAGGTCCTCGACCGTGCGCCGCAGCTCGACGAGGGAGGAGCCGACCCGGGTCTGCGCGTCGCCGCCGCCCGCGCCCTCGCCGAGGGAGCGGATCGTGCGGTCCAGCATCCGGTTCGACTGCTGCGCGGCGGAGCGTATCTCACCCGCGCCGAGCGCCGCGATCTCGCCGATCCGGCCGGCGAACTCGGGGGAGCGCGGGTCGAGCCCGGACAGCGAGCCGACGTACTCCTCGGCCCGGCGGGCCATCTCCGTACGGACCGACTCGTCCAGCGGCACCAGGCCGGAGGCCTGCTCGGCGCGGACGGCGGGCACGGGCTCGGGCGGGGTGAGGACGAGCGGAGCGTCGTGCTCGGGCGGTGTCAGGGCCATCGTTCTTCTCGGATCGTCGGGCGTGGTCATGCGGTGTCCCCCTGGTCGCGGGCCCGCAGCGCCATCTCGTGCAGCACCTCGCTGGTGGGCACGGGCGCCTGGCGGACTCCGGTCAGCGTCTGGTTGAGGTACTGGGTGTGGCCGTCGGTCGCGGCGGTGAACTCCCTCGCCGCGCCCTGCGGGCGGAAGCCGTGGCGGACCGCGAGCTTGCGCAGCTCGGGGTCGGTGGAGAGGAGTTCGCCGAGCTTTCGGCCGTTCTCGGTGAGCGGTACGAGGGTGTGGTCGCTGTTGACCGTGGTGTCCGGGTAGAGGACGACGAGGTCGCCCATGGGCCTCCCGGCGAGCAGCTGGGCGGCGACCTGCGACTCGTACACGAGGACGAGCGGGTTGCCGACGCCGCTGACGAAGTCCCGGAAGGGCGCGTCCGAGCCGGACTGCTGGGCGCCCTGCACCTGGACGAGCTTGCGCAGGAGCGGGGCCGTGCGGGTGACGGCCGCCTTGTCGCCCGCGACCCGCCCGCCGTCGGCGACGTAACTCGCGGCGGCGAGGTAGAGGGCACCGGAGTTGGAGGCGACCGGGTCGGTGGAGGTGATGAAGAGGGTGCCGCTCAGTTCGGCGTGCCCGGCGGAGCCCTTGAGCTGCTGCCAGGTCCGGTCGGCGCGGGCCGCCGCGAGGTAGGCGTCCATCTTCAGGGTGCCGCTCGTGCCGCGCGGGCCGAGGGTCGCCAGGCCGTTGTCGGCGAGGACCCGGGCGGCGGCGCTGTGCGCGACGACGACGAGGGGCGAGTAGAAGGGCCGCAGCGGGGCGCCCGCCGCCTTGTCCTTCGCCTGCTTCCGCGCCTTCGCGCGCAGTTCGTCGGCCGGTCCCTTGGAGGACGGGAAGGCGAAGTCGTAGCCGTCGAGGGGCAGTTCCTCCATGTCCCAGGACCCGGAGGTCTCGGCGCCCACGGTGAAGCCCTTGGCGGCCAGGGCCTTCACCACCTGCGGATCGGCGAAGAACTCGGCCTTCTCCGATCCGATGACTCCTCGCACGGTCTTCGTTGCCGTGCCCGTGTCCTTGTCGCCGCCCGTCACGAGGACGGCGGCCACGCCGCCGAGGAGCAGGACGGCCAGGACGATTCCCAGGATGCGTCTCACGCGGGCAGCGTGCTCGCGGAAACCCACATTCCAGGGGGAGTTGGGTGTACGGGGAGTGAAGGAGCGATCCCGGTACCGAACCGGAGCGGGGAGTACCGTGAGCCCCTGTATACCGCAGGCCCCCTGCCGGAGGGGGTGACGGGATGCCACGCTGGGTGGTCGTGTCGTTGGTGGCGACGGGCGCGAGGGCGTACGGAGGGGGCGTACCGCGGTGTGTCGTCTTCGACGCCGAGTTCGAGTCGACCGAACCGGTGGCGGCCGCCACCCGGTGAGACGTCCGTCGGTGTGGGTGGGGGCGCGCCGGTGGGTGGCGCCCGGGCCGCGTGGTTCGTGCCACGCGGCCCGGGGCCGTCAGGGGGCGGCGACCAGGGTGTCCCCGGCCAGCGCCGCGGTGTGCGCGTCCATGCGCTCGGCGGCGAGGATCGCGGCGGCCGTGTCGGCCCGGGAGGCGGCGACGACCAGTGCGCGGCCCGCGAGGGCGTGCGCCCTGCGGTGCAGGTCCTGAGCGGGGGAACCGCTCAGTCCGGCGTGCCGCGCGGGCGGTGCGCCGCGCAGCCGCGCCACCTGCCGGGCGATCAGCTCGCCGGCCTCCGTGTCGCCCAGCTCGTCGGTGACGGCGAGCAGGGCGGCGAGGTGTCCGGCGAGCTGGATGTCCAGCTCCTCCTCGCGGGAGCGGTGCGGGTACGCGTCCTGGGCGTCGTCGGCCATCCGGTGGACCGACTTGGTGCGGATCGGTTCGTACATGGGGATGGCCTCCTGAGGTGCTCTGCAGGCCATCCTAGCTTAGAACCAATCTAAAGTTGAGTGCTGTCCGGAGTGCGGGGTCAGGGCTGGCTGTACCCGTCCAGGAACCGGCCGATCCGGGTCACCGCGTCCGCCAGGTCCGCGGCCGCCGGCAGCGTGACGATCCGGAAGTGGTCGGGCTCGTGCCAGTTGAAGCCCGTCCCGTGCACGACCATGATCTTCTCGGCCCGCAGCAGGTCCAGGACCATCTGCCGGTCGTCCTTGATCTTGTAGACGTTCGGGTCGAGACGCGGGAAGAGGTACAGCGCGCCCTTCGGCTTCACGCACGTCACGCCCGGGATCTGCATCAGCAGCTCGTACGCCGTGTCCCGCTGCTCGAGGAGGCGCCCGCCCGGCAGCACCAGATCCTCGATCGACTGGCGGCCCTGGAGCGCGGCGGCCACCGCGTGCTGCGCCGGCATGTTCGCGCAGAGGCGCATGTTGGCGAGGATCGTGAGGCCCTCGATGTACGAGGACGCGTGGTGCTTCGGGCCGCAGACCGCGAGCCAGCCGGAGCGGAAACCGGCCACCCGGTAGTTCTTGCTCATCCCGTTGAAGGTCAGGACGAGGAGGTCGGGGGCGATCGCGGCGGTCGGGGTGTGCGTGGTGCCGTCGTAGAGGATCTTGTCGTAGATCTCGTCCGAGCAGACGACCAGGTTGTGCCGCCGGGCGATCTCCGTCAGCGAGCGGAGCATCTCGTCGTCGTAGACCGCGCCCGTCGGGTTGTTCGGGTTGATGATCACGATCGCCTTGGTGCGGTCGGTGATCTTCCGCTCGATGTCCGCGAGGTCAGGCATCCAGTCCGCCTGCTCGTCGCAGCGGTAGTGCACCGCCGTACCGCCCGCGAGCGAGACCGAGGCGGTCCACAGCGGATAGTCCGGGGCCGGGACGAGGACCTCGTCGCCGTCGTCGAGCAGCGCCTGCATCGACATCTGGATCAGCTCCGAGACGCCGTTCCCGAGGTAGATGTCCTCGACGGAGAGCGGGATGCCCTTGGTCTCGTAGTGGCTCATCACCGCGCGGCGGGCCGAGAGCAGCCCCTTCGCGTCGCCGTAGCCGTGCGCCTCGGAGAGGTTGCGGAGCACGTCCTCGAGGATCGCCGGCGGGCACTCGAAGCCGAAGGCGGCCGGATTGCCCGTGTTCAGCTTGAGGATGCGATGACCCGCAGCCTCAAGCCGCATCGCCTCTTCGAGCACCGGACCCCGGATTTCGTAACAGACGTTGGCGAGCTTCGTGGACTGGATCACCTGCATGACGAGAGCTTACGGCGGCCTCGGCCGCGACGCCGAGTGTTTTGGGACACGTCGGACAACCGGACCGGATGCGGCGGACTGTGACCCGGATCGCATCGGAGGTGTCGTGCTCCCTACAATCCGGGCCATGGACCACCACGACCCCGGAGCCGCCGGAGTGCCCGGAGCCGCCGGAATGCCCGGAACCGCCGGGCCTCGGCGCGACCGCCGCCGTCACGCCTCCGCGCGCCGGGGCCGCGGGCCGGTGTGGCTGCTCGCCGGGGGCGGCGCCACCGTCCTCGGGCTCGCCGCCGCACTGCTCGCCGGGGGTCTCGGCAAGAGCGGCGGCGCGCGGTCCCCCGTCGACGACGGGGCGGACGGGCCGCCCTCGATGATCCAGGCCGACCCGTCCGACGGGACGTCGGACACCTCGGGGGCGGCGGGAGCCGCGGCCTCCGGCGGCTCCTCCGGCGGCGGCGCCACGTCCGTGCCCGGCGTCCGTACGAGCGCGCCCGCGCCCTCCGCGAAGACGACGGCCGGCGCTGCTCCGTCCGAGACCGCGACCACCGCCCCGGACGCCTCGCCGACGGCCGGTTCGTCCGTCACCGACACCGCCTCGGCCGACGTGAGGACGGAGAAGCCCGGGAAGGGACGGGGCGGGAGCAAGCGCCCGAGGTAGGACGTGGGGCGGGGCGCGCGAGGCGGGGCCGAGCGGTGGGGTCCGGGCGGCGGCGGGGGGCCGGGGCCGGGCCGGGAGAGGCGCCGGGCGGCGGCGAGCTCCGGGCGACGGGGGTGCCGGTGGTGCGGCGGAGCCGTGGCCTCGGTTCGGGGCCTCGGGCGGTCGGGATAGGTTGGCACGTCATGTGGGTTTTCAGCGCCTCCGGATGCCGGTGGCTGGGTGCGGGCGGGGCGCTCGCCGTCGCCGTCGGCGGATACGCGGCCGGCACCCTTCCGGTCCTCGGCGGCGGGCCGCTGTGGCAGCCGCGCGGCTCCGCCCTCACCGTCGCCGGAGCCGTCCTCGCGTACCTCGGCCTGACCCTGCTCGTCGCCGCCTGGTGGCGCTACGGCGTCCTCCTCGCCCGGGGCCTGCGGGACGGGGTCCTCGCCACCCTCGCCTGCTGGACCGCGCCGCTGCTCCTCGCCCCGCCGCTGCACAGCGCCGACGTCTACAGCTACATCGCCCAGGGCGCGATGGTCCTGTCGGGCCACGACGTGTACGGGGCCGGGCCCTCCGTCCTAGCCCCCGGCGACCTCGGGGCCGACGCGGCCGCCAGCGTCGGCGGGAACTGGACCGACACCCCCGCGCCGT
Source organism: Streptomyces sp. NPDC006197 (assembly GCF_040613865.1). Taxonomy (NCBI): domain Bacteria; kingdom Bacillati; phylum Actinomycetota; class Actinomycetes; order Kitasatosporales; family Streptomycetaceae; genus Streptomyces; species Streptomyces sp. NPDC006197. The sequence continues at coordinate 50,935 of NZ_JBEXSZ010000037.1, forward strand.
ACGGACCCGCCTTCCTGCTCCTCGCCGCGGCCGTCGTGAAGGCGACCGGCGGGGCGGTCGTGCCCGCCGTCCTCGGCATGCGGCTGATCGCCCTCGGCGCGCTCGCGCTGATCGTGTGGGCGGTGCGGGGGTTCGGCGGCGGGGGTGCCCTCTGGCTCGCCGTGCTCAATCCGCTGTTCCTCATCCACGTCGTCGGCGGCATGCACAACGACGGGCTGATGATCGGCCTCATGCTCGGCGGCGTCCTGCTCGCCACGCGCGGGCGGTGGGTGCTCGGCTCCGTCCTCGTCGGCTTCGCGATGATGGTGAAGTCCCCGGCGGCGGTGGCCCTGCTCTTCATCGGGGTGATGGTGGCGCGCGGGGGCGGTGTACGGGCTCTGGTGAAGGGGCTCGTGCTGCCGGGAACCGTCGCGGGGGCGGTGGCGGCGGGGGCGTCGGTGCTGGCGGGGACCGGGTTCGGGTGGGTGCGGACGCAGAGCGTGGCCGGGGCCATTCACACGCCGCTGTCCGTGACGAGTGACCTGGGGCTGGGGCTCGGGGTGCTCCTCACCGGCGAGCCGGATCCGGTCAGGGGCGTTTTCCAGAAGCTGGGGCTTGCCCTTGCCCTCGCGGTCATCGCGGCGCTCGCCTGGCGTTCGTACCGGGGCCGGCTCGATCCCGTCCTCGGGCTGGGGCTGTCGCTGGCCGCGCTTGTCGTGCTCTCGCCGATGGTTCAGCCCTGGTACCTGCTGTGGGGGACGGTCGTCGTCGCGGCGGTCGCCTGGCGGGGGAGGGTGGGGCAGGTGTTGGCCGTGTTGTCTGCGGCGTTGGTGTACGAGACCCAGCCGTCGGGGCACACGCCGTGGTACGGGTTTGTGCTGGCGGGGGTGGTGCTCGTGGCGGGGCTTGTGTGGGTGCGGCGGTCGTCGTGGGGCTCCGGGGCGGGCGGCGCCTTGGAGGACGCCGCTCCCGTGGGTGCCGGGCGGTAGGGGCGGAGGCGCCCGCAAGGGCGCCGTTCCGTTGTGCCCACCCGTTCCGCCCTGCGGAACGATTGCCCACAACGGGGGGCGGAACGATTGCCCACACCTCCTCATGAGCGGCGGATCGACCTTCCCGCCAGGACGTCCGTTCGCTTGCCGTCCTCCATGACGAACCTGCCGTCGATCAGGACGTGCGGGATGCCCGTCGGGAGGGTGCGGGGGTTCTCGTACGTCGCGCCCGACGCGATCGTCGTCGGGTCGAAGAGGACCAGGTCCGCCACGTAGCCCTCCTTCACCAGGCCCCGGTCCGGGAGGCGGAGGCGGGCGGCCGGGCGGGAGGTGAGGTGGGCGACGCACTCCTCCAGGGAGAGGACGCCGAGCTCGCGCACGTACCGCCCCAGGTACTCGGGGAACGTGCCGTACGCGCGCGGATGCGGCTTGAGGCCGTGGAGGATGCCGTCCGAACCGCCCGTGTGCACCCGGTGGCGCATGATCGTCCGGACGTTCTCCTCGTGGCCCACGTGCTGGAGGATCGTCGTGCCCAGGCGGTCGTCGAGGAGGAGCCGGCGGGCGGCCTGCCAGTCGTCCACGCGGCTGCCCACCAGGCCCGCCAGGGCCGGGTCCGAGACGCCCGCGATCTCGATCGTGGCCCAGTCGACGGGCACCCCGTGACAGCCGTCCGAGCCGAGTTCCTCCAGGTGGTGCCGGATCCGCTCCGCCGTGGCGTCGTCACGGAGGCGCTCCAGGGTCGCGTCGGGACCGCCCTCGCCCGCCCAGCTGGGGAGCAGCGCGAGCAGGGTCGTGCTGCCGGGGGTGTACGGGTACGTGTCGAGGCTGATGTCGGCGCCCGCGTCGAGGGCCGCGTCGAGGAGGGCCAGGAGCTCCGGGGCGCGGCCCTCGTTCACGTCGAAGTTCATGGTGGCGTGGGCCAGGTGGAGGGCGCAGCCGGCCTCGCGGGCGAGCGTCACCATCTCCTCGTACGCGCGCAGCGCCCCCGCCCCGTACGAGCGGTGGTGCGGGCAGTAGTAGCCGCCGTACCGCGCCACGACCCGGCAGAGCTCGGTGAGCTCGGAGTCCGGCGCGTACATCCCGGGGGTGTAGGTGAGGCCGGAGGACATGCCGACCGCGCCCTGTTCCATGCCCTCGGCCACCAGCTGCCGCATGCGGTCGAGCTCGGTCGCCGTCGCCGGACGGTCCTCCCAGCCCATCGCGTACATCCGGACCGTGCCCTGCGGGATCAGGTACGCGGCGTTGACGGCGATCCCGGCGTCCAGCCGGTCCAGGTACTCGCCGACCGTGCGCCAGTCGAAGTCGACGTCGGAGCCGTCGCCGTTCCAGCCGGTGATCGCCCGCCGGACCTCCGCGAGCGTGCGGTCGTCGACGGGGGCGTACGACAGTCCGTCCTGGCCCAGGACCTCGAGGGTCACGCCCTGCGCGGCCTTCGCGCTGTGGTCCGGGTCGCGGAGCAGCGCGAGGTCGCTGTGGGCGTGCATGTCGATGAAACCGGGCGCCAGGGCGAGGCCCTCGGCGTCCAGGACGCGGCGGGCGGTCGGACGCTGGCAGCCGGCCGCCGCGGCCTCCTTGACGATCGAGACGATCCGGCCGTCCTCGATCCCGACGTCGGCCCGGTAGGAGTCGCCGCCGCTGCCGTCGACGACCTCCGCGTCGCGGAAGACGAGATCCATCACCCTGGCGCTCCCTCGCTCCTAGAAGAACGTGCGGATGTGGTCGACCACCGTGCCGTCCGCCTCGACGAGCGGGATCAGCTGCCACTTGTCGAAGATCGTGCAGGGGTGCGACAGGCCCATCCCCACCCAGTCGCCGACCTCCAGGTCCGCGCCCGGTTCGGTGCGGAGCCAGGCGTGCTGGTCGGAGAGGCCCGTCACGGTGATGCCCTCCGCGGGGCGGATCTCACCCGTGCGGGCGTCGCGGACCACCTGCGCCTCGGGAAGGTGCAGGTCGTGGGCGGCGTCCCGCTTGCCCGCGTTGGTGAAGGCCTGCTCGGCGGTGGGACGGGAGACGACCTGCGACCAGAGCCGGAACGCGGGCTGCAGCGCGCCCTCCTCGGGGATCCGGTTGAAGGGGGTGCGATCGCGGTACTGACCGTCGTCGTGCGAGACGTACGCGCCGGAGCGCAGCAGCTTCAGGACGGGGAGGGAGAGGTCGGGGATCTCCGCGAAGACCTCGGCGACCGTGTCGAACCACTCGCTGCCGCCCGCGGTCACCACGATCTCGCCGATGGCGGGGTCGAAGCGGCCGGCCTTGTCGAAGTCGGCCGCGAGCCCGACGAGCCGGTGCAGCCACGCGCGCACCGAGTCGGCGTCGGCGCCGGGCATCGTGCCCTCGTAGCCGGCGACGCCGACGAGCCGCAGGGTGGGGACGGCCGCCACCGCGTCGGCGACGGCCGCGCACTCCGTCTCCGTCCGTACGCCCGTACGCCCGGTCGAACCGGCGGCCAGCTCGACGACCACGTCCACGGGGCGGGCCGCGCCGGCCGCGCGCAGGGTCTCGTCCATCAGCTCGACGCCGCGCACGGAGTCGACGTAGCAGACGAAGCGGAAGTCCGGGTCGGCGTCGAGCTCGGCGGCGAGCCAGCGCAGGGCGACGGCGTCCACGAGCTCGTTGGCCAGGAAGATCCGGGCGATGCCGTGCGCGCGGTAGACGCGGGCCTGGTGGGGGACGGCGGCGGTGATGCCCCAGGCGCCGTGCTCCAGCTGCCGGTCGAAGAGCTGCGGGGCCATGGAGGTCTTGCCGTGCGGGGCGAAGGCGAGGCCGTGGCGCTCGGCGTAGGTCTCCAGGAGGCGCAGGTTGTGCTCGACGGACTCGGCGGAGAGGGCGAGGACGGGGGTGGTGAACCCGCCGGTGAAGAGGTTGCGCCGCTGGGCGGAGAGCTCGCCGACGGTCAGGCCCTCGGCGTCCGGGGGCAGGGCCTTGAAGCGGTGGTCGACGCGCTCGTTCGCCAGGTCGGGCATGAGGCCTCCTCGTTGTGGGCGTTGCGGAATGTGCAACGCTCATTGCGCATGGTGCTCACGGCTGTCTAACATCCGGGCCGAGGCCGGGTCAATGGACCCGTACGAGTCGAGTCACAGGGAGCCGACCATGGGCGGGGACGCGGTCGGGGAGGTCGTCCGTCCGGGGGTCGACGGCCCGGAGGTCGTCTGTCTCGGCGAGTCCATGGTCGCCTTCCTGCCCTCCCGGCCCGGCCGCCTCGCCGACGTCCCCTCCTTCACCCGCGCGATCGGCGGCGCCGAGTCCAACGTCGCCTGCGCGCTCGCCGCCGCCGGACACCGCGTCCGCTGGGTCGGCCGCGTCGGCCGCGACGGCTTCGGTGACCACCTCGTCGACACGATCGCGGCGTACGGGGTCGACGTCGGCGCCGTCGGCCGCGACCCGCACCGGCCGACCGGCGTCTACTTCCGCACCGACGAGGACCGGGCGACGGACGCCCACGAGGTCGTCTACTACCGGGCCGGGTCCGCGGCCTCCGCGATGTCGCCGGCCACCGTCCCGTACGAGGCCGTGGCGGGGGCCCGGATCCTGCACCTCACCGGCATCACCGCCGCGCTGTCCGCGGACTGCCTGGCGCTGATGCGGGAACTCACCGCCCCGCGCGCCGGGCGGCCGCTCGTCTCGTTCGACGTGAACCATCGGGCGGGGTTGTGGCGGGACGGCGGCGCTTCCGAGGTGCTCCTCGAACTCGCCCGTCGGGCGGATGTCGTCTTCGTCGGCGCGGACGAGGCGGAGCGGTTGTGGGGTGTGGCGGAGCCGGACGCGATCCGGGCGGTGCTGGCGGAGCCGGCGGTGCTCGTGGTGAAGCGGGGCGGGGAAGGGGTGGTGGCGTTCGAGCGCTGCGCGGCTTCTTTCCCCACCCCGCCCCTTCCCGAACCGGGGCTCCGCCCCGGACCCCGCGCCTCAACCGCCGACGGGGCCGAACATCGGCCCGCCCGGCGTTCGAGGGCACGGCCGCAGGCCGTACGGGGGCCCGGGGGCTTGCCCCCGGTTCGGGAAGGGGCGGGGTGGGGAAAGGCCCCGCGCAGCGGCCCCGCACCCGCACCTGCCGCACCCGGACCTGCCGCACCCGCACCCGACGGCCCCGCCCCCGCCCCCCGCGGACGCGACACCGTCACCCCCGTCCCCGCCCCCCGCGTCACCGTCGTCTCCCCCGTCGGCGCCGGTGACGCCTTCGCCGCCGGTTTCCTCTCCGGGACCCTCCGCGGGCTCGACATGAGGACCCGGCTCCGGCACGGGCACCTCGCGGCCGCCGCCGCGCTCACCGTGCCGGGCGATCTGGCGCGGCCCGCCC
>NZ_JBEXSZ010000038.1:0-56154 GCF_040613865.1 Streptomyces sp. NPDC006197
CGTGTGCCGGGTCGCCGCCGGGCTCGCGCCCCCGTCGACGACGAGCACGCGCGCGTGGACCGCCCGGAGGAGCCCGTCCGCGAGCGGCGCCTCGCAGGACGGTGCGGCGGCGGAGTTTCGAAGCCAGGGTTGTTGCAGGACGGCGACGGGGCCGGCGGCCGGACCGGGTGGCCCGCAGTGATCAGGGGCCGCCGATACGGGACCGCGGTCACGGCAGGTGCGGTTCCCGTGAGTGCAGTACGGCAGTGCTCCGCAGTGAAGTCAGCGCGCAGTACCCCTGGTGAAGGTGTCGGCTGCGGAATCGCCCCGCTGCGCTCCGAGGGCGGCCACCGCCGCTACTCCCGCTACCAGCTGCGCATCGCCGCCCGCGCCCGGGAACTTGTCGACCAGGGAACCCCCATCGAGGCCGCCTGCCGCATCATCGTCCTGGAAGACCAGCTCGAAGAAGCCCAGCGCATCAACGCCGAGTACCGCCGCGCAGCCGAGACGGCCGGGCCGTCGGCAGCAGCCTGATCCGATGCGTGCCCGTCGGACACCGGCGGGCCTCGCGCACGGATGTAGGCGTTTCCTGTGGTGACGGCGTGTGCGGACGTGTACCGTCCCCGTTAGCTGTCGTGGTTCGGAAGTTCCCCTTGCCCATGCCTTCGGCGTGGGCTTTTTGCTGTGCTGTGCCGCAGGGACCAGGGCGATCACCTCCGTCTTCCGCAGGGTGCGGGAGGCGTTCATCGACTGGAAGGCATGAGACATGGCTACGGGAACTGTGAAGTGGTTCAACGCGGAGAAGGGCTTCGGCTTCATCGCCCAGGACGGCGGCGGCCCCGACGTCTTCGCCCACTACTCGGCGATCAACTCCTCGGGCTTCCGTGAGCTCCAGGAGGGCCAGACCGTGACGTTCGACGTCACCCAGGGCCAGAAGGGCCCCCAGGCGGAGAACATCACCCCCGCCTGACCTCTCCCCACCCCGCCGGCGGAACCGGGGGCACCGAACTCAAGGCGTACTGCTGCTTCGCGCGCGCCGACCGAGTGCCCCCGGTTACGCGGCAGACGAGCGCTGTGTCGCCCCCTCGGCGACATGAGCAAGTCGTGCCGCCGTCGGGGCAGGGCATCGCGGCCCGGATCGAGGAGCCGTTCCCTGTGGCCCGCCGACCCGGCGGCGGATTCCGACGTCGGTGACGAGAACTGGGGTGTCGCCGGAGTAGGAGCCGGTCACGGGTTCGGTGTCCTCCACGCCGTCTTCAACGGCGCTCGCCCGGGCCGGGGCACGAGCCGGGCGATGCGGGCCGTCCCCATACGCGGGTCAGGCGCTCCGGCCACCTGCAACCGCCCTCGTGGGTCCGGCTCTTCACCGGGCGCGTTGCGCCGTTGATGGTGGCGGTCAGGGTGAGGACGGTGCCGGGCTGTTCATGCGCCCGAGCCACTCCAGGAACTTCTCGCCGGCCGCCTCGGGCGTGGACCACACGCCGAGGATGGTCGGTGCCGGCGCGGCTCTAACTCCACGAAGCCCACCGCCCCGACACTCCGGGCGCAGCACCGCACCGTCATCGCCGACCCCGGTCCGCCACCGACGGGCCCGCGTCGGCGGTACCGGGCACGAACGCCGTGCCGAAGCCCGTCGAGGCCCACCGTCGAGAACCATCCTGCTGATGGCCGGTCACCGCCCGTCCACAACACGGCTTCGCGTCCGAGGCGGTCGCATGTCTCAGCGGTCCGACCATCAGCAGCCGCTGTCCAGAGCCGCGAAACCTATAGGTGCTGTCACGCATTGCCGTGTTCCGCTTGTGGAGCCGATGCTCTGTGCAGTGCACGGGCGGTTTCAGCCCCACCAGCGATGCCTCCCCAGGCGTGGCAGGGGCTGCGGGCTTCCCCCAGAGCGAACCGTCCCGCACGAACGCCGCTGCGAAGTCCCTTCGCAGCGGTTTCACCCCCCATCCGCGGGGCGCGTCGCACAAGCGTGCGGTGCGCCTGCAGGTACCCGGCACAGGCAGCGAGGCGAAGGAGCCCCGTCTGCCTGTGTCAGGGCGCTTGCCCGCTTGCGGAGGGGTGCTCCATGGCCGCCGGGCCGGAGCGGTCCGGTCAGTTACCAAGGAGGAATCTGCATGGTGTCCCAAGCTGTGGCGTTACGGAGCCTTGCCGCCGCGTGCGCCGGCGTCGCCCTGCTGGGCGGGGCCGGAGCAGCCGTGAACGCGGCTCCCGCTTCCGCCGCCGAGTCGGTGGTCGTCGGCGCGGACCGCGCCGACGCGATCACGGGGTCGTACATCGTCACGCTGAACAAGTCCGTGGCACGCGCCGATGTCCCGCGCGTCGCTCGTGATCTGGCCGGCCGGCACGGCGGCACCCTGGGCCACACGTACACCTCGGCGCTGCGTGGGTTCTCCGTGCACATGCCGGAAGCCGCGGCCAGGCGCCTGGCAGCGGACCCGGCGGTGGCGCGGGTGGAAGCGGACGGCATCGCGCACGTCACCGGCACGCAGCCCAGTCCGACCTGGGGCCTGGACCGCGTCGACCAGCGGGACCTGCCGCTGGACAAGAACTACACCTACCCGAACACGGCCTCGAACGTCACCGCGTACGTGGTCGACACCGGGATCCGCACCAGTCACCAGGACTTCGGCGGCAGGGCGGTCAGCGGCTACGACTTCGTCGACGACGACTCCAACGCCGCCGACTGCCACGGACACGGCACGCACGTGTCGGGAACGATCGGCGGCAGCGCCTACGGGGTGGCCAAAGGGGCCAAGCTCGTGGCCGTGCGGGTCCTGAACTGCGGCGGTACCGCCCCGTGGTCGACCGTGATCAGCGGCATCGACTGGGTGACGCGGAACGCGGTGAAGCCGGCGGTCGCCAACATGAGCATCGGCGGGGACAAGAACCAGTCCCTCAACGAGGCCGTGGCCAACTCCATCGGCTCCGGCGTGACGTGGGCCGTGGCGGCCGGGAACAACGGCGGCGACGCCTGTTCCTACTCGCCCGGATCCGTGCCCGCCGCCATCACCGCGGGAGCGACCGACGGCAACGACACCCGTGCCTCCTTCTCCAACTACGGTTCCTGCCTGGACCTGTTCGCTCCGGGAGTCAACATCACGTCGGCGTCCCACTCCAGCGACACCGGCAGTGCCGTCATGAGCGGCACGTCGATGGCTTCCCCGCACGTGGCGGGAGCCGCCGCACTCGTGCTGTCGGCGAACCCGTCGTTCTCGCCCGCGCAGGTCCGCGACAAGCTGGTGGCCGACTCCACGCCGGGCAAGGTCGGCGACGCCAGGACCGGCTCGCCGAACCGGCTGCTGTACGTGGGCACCGGAAGCACCACGCCGCCGGACGGGCCGAAGTTCGAGAACACCACCGACCACCCGATCAACGACAACACGACCACCGACTCGCCGATCACGGTCAGCGGCGTGTCGGGCAACGCTCCCGCCGAGCTGCAGGTCGCCGTGGACATCCGCCACACCTACCGCGGTGACCTGCGGATCGACCTGATCGCCCCCGACGGCAGCGCCTACCGGCTGAAGAACTACGACGGCAACGACAGCGGGCAGAACGTCCAGGGCACCTTCACCGTCAACGCCTCCGCCGAGGTCGCCAACGGAACCTGGAAGTTGCGCGTCAGCGACAACGCCGACCAGGACACCGGCTACATCAACAGCTGGTCCCTGCAGTTCTGACCCGCTGCCGACGGGCAGAACGCACGTTCCGGCAGCGGGAGGTCAGCAGCCCCGAGTGGGACTCCGCGAACGGCGTCCCACTCTCCGTCGCCGGTACTTTTCGGACACACTCCGGCCGATGGACTGGCTATGCCCCTACAGACGAATGATCCGCACAATCAATGGCTGATTGATTGTGCAACCGAAGATTCAACGGCTATTAATAGTCAACCAAGCAGAATTTCCGGCCACGGTGTGGTCGGGTGATCCTGGTAACTGCTGAGGAGAAGCGCGATGGGCACCAGGCGGCGTAACCAGGAGCCGACACTGGACCGGCCGGTCAAGGGCCGGCACGGCAGAAAGCTCACCCGGGGGCGTCTGGCCGTCGGCTCGGCGGCGGGGCTCGTCGCGGTGGGCGCCGTCGTGTGGATGCAGAGCGGGGAACAGGCGGCGCAGGCCACGGCCCCGGCAGCGCAGGCGGCGTCGGTGTCCTTCACCGCCGGCCGTCTCACCTACACGCCGGACAAGCTGGGCAACAAGATCCCCGACTTCTCCTCCGCGGGCTACCGGGGCGGGCAGGCATCCATCCCGAACGCGCCGGTCGCCCTCCGGCTCGAGGCGCGGGCGAGCGGCGACGACACCGCCCGGATCCAGGCGGCCCTCGATCAGGCGGCGGCGCTCAAACCGACCGGCGGTGTCCGGGGCGCGGTACTGCTCGGGCCGGGCAGCTTCCGCGTCAAGGCATCGCTGAAGATCGCCGGCGGCGTCGTCCTGCGCGGCTCCGGCACGGCGGGCGACGGCACACTCCTGGTGGCCCAGGGCACGCCCGGTTCCCTCATCACCATGGGCTCCGACGCCTCCTACACCCGCGTCGGCCGACGCGCGGCCATCACCGACGCCTATGTGCCGGTCGGCGCGACGAAACTCACCGTGGATGACGCCTCCGCCTTCAGGGCCGGCGAGACGATCGTCGTGCAGAGGCCCACCACCCGGGCCTGGATCACCGCGATCGGCATGGACAAGATCCCCGGCGGCGAAGGGTGGCAGCCCAACTCCGGCATGCTCTCGGTGCGCACCGTCACCGCCGTCACCGGCAAGACCCTCACCCTCGACGCTCCGGTCACCACCGCGATCGAGAGCAGGTACGGCGGCGGCACCGCGTGGCATTACCGGCTCGACGGTCAGGTCGCCCACGCGGGCGTGGAGAACCTGGCCGCGGATGCCACCGCCTTCACCAAGGACCCGGACTACGGCCGCCCCGACGGCGGCAAGAACCGTGAGGCCGGCGCGTTCGCGTCCCGCCTGCTGACCGTGAACGCCGCACGCGACGTGTGGGCCAAGGACGTGAAGCTGACCCGCTTCGGCTCCGGCTTCTACGTCAACGACAACGCCAGCCGCGTCACCATCGAGCGGGCCGCCGACCTGAACATGGCCGTACCCGACGGCTTGGCCCCGCCGCCGGCCTTCATGATCGGCGGCCAGCAGGTCCTGGTCCGCGACACCACGGTCACCGGCGACCACGTCCACGCCTGGACCACCCGGGCCTTCGCCGCCGGCCCCAACGTCTTCACCCGCTCCACCGCCACCTCCCTCTCCGGCACCGGCCAGGTCGACGCCGGACCGCACATGCGCTGGGGCTCGGGCACGCTGTACGACCAGCTGACGATCAAGAGCAGCGACGGCGCGTTCATCGCCGCGAACGCCTTCGACGGCGGCACCGGCCACGGCTGGCAGGGCGCCAACAACGTCTTCTGGAACACCAAGGCCGCCACCTACACCATCCTGGCCCCGCCGACCGCGAACAACTGGGGTTTCGGCATCACCGGCAAGCAGGTACCCGGCAAGCACGACGCCGAGCTGCCCGCCAAGCCGTCCGTAGGCACCGTCGTCAGTCCGAACGTGCCGGTCGAGCCGGCCGGTCTCTTCGAGCAGCAAGTCCGCGAACGGCGCTGACCCCACTCGTCCGGGCAGGCTCTACGAGGGGGAGCCTGCCCGGACCCCTTCCGTGCGCACCACCACAACCGAGGGAGTCCACCCACCGTGCCCGCCCCACGGCTGACACCGCCCCCTTTCGTCGGCCGCAGCGTCGAACTCGAACAGCTCGTCCGGGCCGCAGCCGCCCCGCCGTCATGGAACGTCATCACCGGGGAGGCAGGCGTCGGCAAGACCCGCCTGGTCAGCGAGGTCCTTGACGCCGGCGCCCTGCAGCAGCCTGTCCGCCTGGTGGGCCGGTGCTTCCCGTCCGCCGAGCCGCAACCCCTTGCTCCGCTCATCGAAGCACTCGCCGGCCTGCCGCCCAGCGCGCTGACCAGCCTCCCCCCGCTCGCCGGTGCCCTCACGCCACTGCTGCCGGAACTGTCAGGTCTGCTCCCGCCACCCCTGCCGCCCCTGGGCGATGCCCGCGCCGAGCGGCACCGCCAGCTCCGCGCCGCGCTCGGCCTGCTCACCCACCTACGACAGGCCGTGCTCGTCCTGGAGGACCTGCACTGGGCGGACTCCGCGACCCGCGACTTCATCCGCCTGCTCACCGCCCGCCCTCCCCGGCACCTCAGCGTCATCCTCACTCACCGAGGGGACGGCGCAGCCTCGCTTCTGCCCGCCCAAACCGGTCTTCGCGTACGTGAGACACATCTGGAACCGCTGAACCCCGCCGAGACCGGCCGACTCGCCGCCCACCTCATCGGTGCGGAAGAGGTATCGGTGGACTTCGCCGAACGGCTTCACCAGCGCACCGCCGGCCTGCCGTTCGCCATCGAGGAGCTCCTGCGGCTGATCACCACCGACGACACCTCCCTGGAGAAGACGGCGATCGAGCAGACGAGCCTGCCCGCCCCCGTGCGACAGGTGATCAACCACCGCCTCGCACAACTGCCCGAAAGTGCGCGGTCCGTGGTCTTTGCCGCCGCCGTCGCCGGCCGCCCCGTCACGATCGACCTGATCAGCGACATCGCCGCGCTGCCCGAGCCCGACACGCGCCGCGCCCTCACCCTTGCCCTCGAACACGCCGTCCTGCAGCCCACGGCAACAGGCATGTTCGACTTCCGGCACACCCTCGCCCGCCAGGCCGCCTACGAGGCCATCTGCCTGCCCGAGCGGCGCACCCTGCACCTGCGCTGCGCCCGGGCCCTGCTTTCCCACACCGCACCGCTGCCCCTCGCGGACATCGCCCGCCACTACCAGCAGGCCGGACACACCGAGCAGTACCTGCGCTACAGGGAAGCCGCTGGGAACCGGGCGGAGGCGCAAGGCGACGCCGAAGCAGCGACCGAGCACTTCCGCACCGCCTTGCGCGACCACCCCTCCCCACGCGCCCGCATCCGCCTCGGCCTCAAACTCGGCCGCTCGGCGATCGCCGCCATGCCGCACGACGACACCGTCGAAGAACTGCGCGCCCTGCTCCAACAGGACGCCCTGACGCCGGTGGAACGCGGCGAACTACGCCTCTACCTGGGAACACTGCTGCGCAACCAGGCCGGCAACGGCCTGGAAGGATTGGAGGAAATCGCCCGCGCCGCCAACGAACTGACAGCCACCGCACCCCACCTCGCGGCACGGGCTCTGTCCGCCATCGCCATCCCCTCCCTCCAAGGATGGCCACTCCCACACCACCTCCAACACCTCCAACAGGCCGCCGCCCTCGCCCCCTACGTCGACGATCCGGTCCAGCGCACAGCCATCACCGTCAACCGGGCCACCGCGCTCATGTTCACCGCTGCCCCCGACGCCTGGAACGCCGTACGCGACCTCCCCGTCACCACGGCCAACCCCGCGGAGGAAGTACAGATCGCCCGGGGCTGGGCCAACCTCGCCCATGCCACCACCGCCCTGGGACACCACAAGGCGGCCACCCGGTACCTCGACCGAGCCGACGCGATCCTCGACCACAACGGCATCCCCTACCTGGAAGGACTCGCCGCAACCGCCCGCCTCCTGCACGCCTGGACCACCGGCCGCTGGGCAGGACTGGCCGAAGCGACCGAGCAGGCGGCCTCCCTCTACGCCGACATCCCCGACCTCGCCGCCGAAGCCCTCCTCGTCCGCGGCCTGCTCCACCTCCACGCCCTCGGCGACACCCATGAGGCCCGGCACGCCCTCGTGCGCGCCGCCCGCACCACCCAGCTGGACACCGGCATGGTGCTCACCGGCTCGGCGGCCGGCATCGCCCGCATCCACCTGGCCGCCGACCGCCCCGACCACGCCGGCGCAGCCGCCGAGCAAGCCCTTCAGCACATCAGGCGCACCGGCGGATGGATCTGGGCCACCGACATCGCCCCCACAGCCGTCGAAGCACTCCTCCGGTGCGGCCGCCGTGACGAAGCCCTCCACCTCGCCGAGGACCTCGCCCAAGGCGTCGCCGGCCTCGACGCCCCCGCCGCCACAGCGGCGGCGACCACCTGCCAGGCCCTTCTCACCCCGGCACACGATGCTCAAGCCACACAGCACGCCTACGAAGCGGTCGTGGCCGCCTGGCAGCGAGCCGGTCGGCCCTACGAAGAAGCCAGCGCCCGGGAAACCCACGCACGGCGCATCCTGGCCGACGCACCCGAAAAGGCCGAGACGCACCTGAAAGAAGCAGCCGCGATCTACCACCGCATCGGAGCCGCCTGGGACGTCAGCCGCTGCCACAAGCAGCTACGCCGCATCGGCGTCGTCATCACTCGACGCCGCGGCCCCATCGGATACGGCGATCAGCTCTCGCCCCGCGAGAAGGAGGTGACCGCACTCGTCGCCCAAGGCCACTCCAACCGCGAGATCGCCCACCGACTCAGCGTCTCCCACCGCACCGTCGAGCACCACATCAGCAAAGCCATGCGCAAGCTGGGCGTATCCCGCCGCATCGAACTCATCGCCGGAGCACACTCACCCGACATGGCGAACCCAGACTCACATACCGGGTAAACCAGCCACTGGCTTTGTTCACGAGAACGGGCTCTGGCACAACTTCCGTCCCCGGAGTGACCTGGCTCTCCACCTGCGCGGACGCGGGAGCAAGAAGGCGTAGGAGACGCGTCAAGAGCACGTCAGGGAGCGTAAGAGGGGCGTCAACGAACGCCGGATCGGCGCTGAAAGGCGGTTTCCTCATCTGGTCCGAGAATCCGTTCTTCACTCAGGAGCTCACGATGGCCGACACGGCCTTCGTCGTCACCACGATCGCGGTCTTCGCGCTGGTGGCCTTCATCGCCAAGGGGGTGGCCAAGCTGTGAACGCCGAGAACATCGTCGGTCTGCTGGTCGCGGCTGCCCTGCTGGTCTACCTCGTCCTCGCCCTCGTCAAGCCGGAGAGGTTCTGAGTACGGATATGAGTCCGGTTCTTGCTGGAGCCCTCCAGCTCCTCGCGCTGGTCGCCGCGCTCGGTCTGTCGTACCGCCCGCTGGGTGACCACATGGCGCGTGTCTACTCCTCGGAGAAGCACTACAAACCCGAGAAGTGGCTCTACAAGGCGATCGGTGCCAACCCGAACGTCGAGATGCGCTGGCCCGCGTACCTGCGCGGCGTACTGGCCTTCTCCGTGGTGAGCGTCCTCTTCCTCTATCTGCTCCAGCGCGTGCAGGGCTCGCTGCCCGGCTCGCTCGGCTTCGTGTCGATCGACCCGGACCAGGCGTTCAACACCGCCGCGTCGTTCGTGGCGAACACCAACTGGCAGTCGTACTACGGCGAGCAGGCCATGGGCCACGTCGTGCAGACCGGCGGCCTCGCGGTGCAGAACTTCGTGTCGGCGGCCGTCGGTATCGCCGTGGCGGTCGCACTGGTGCGGGGCTTCGCACGGTCCCGTACCGGCGAGCTGGGCAACTTCTGGGCCGACCTCGTGCGCGGAGTCGTCCGCATCCTGCTCCCGATCTCCGTGGTCGGCGCCCTGGTCCTCGTCGCCTGCGGCGCGATCCAGAACTTCTCCGGCATCCACGAGGTCGGGCAGTTCGCGGGCGGCTCGCAGCAGTGGAACGGCGGTGCGGTCGCCTCGCAGGAGGTCATCAAGGAGCTGGGCACGAACGGCGGCGGCTACTTCAACGCCAACAGCGCCCACCCCTTCGAGAACCCCAACGGGCTCTCCAACCTCTTCGAGATCTACCTGATCCTCGTCATCCCCTTCGCGCTGACGCGGACCTTCGGCCGCATGGTCGGCTCGATCAAGCAGGGGTACGCGATCCTCGCGACCATGGGTGTCATCTGGCTGGCCTTCGTCGGCCTGATGATGTGGACCGAGTTCGCCCACCCCGGCCCCGCGTTCGACCTCGCGGGCGGCGCCATGGAAGGCAAGGAGACCCGCTTCGGCATCGGCGGCTCGTCGATCTTCGCGGTCTCCACCACGCTGACCTCCACCGGCGCGGTCAACTCCTTCCACTCCTCCTTCACCGGCTTCGGCGGCGGGATCGCGATGCTGGGCATGCAGCTCGGCGAGATCGCGCCCGGCGGCGTCGGCTCCGGCCTGTACGGCATGCTGATCATGGCGGTCATCGCGGTGTTCATCGCCGGCCTGATGGTCGGCCGCACCCCGGAGTACCTGGGCAAGAAGATCGGCACCCGCGAGATCACGTACGCGGCCTGCTACATCCTCGTCACCCCGGCCCTCGTGCTCTGCTTCACGGCCGCGGCGATGGCGCTGGACACCCCGGCCGACTCGAGGACGAACACCGGAGCGCACGGCTTCTCCGAGATCCTCTACGCCTACACCTCCGGCGCCAACAACAACGGCTCCGCGTTCGCCGGCCTGAACGCCGACACCCAGTGGTTCAACACGACGATCGGCATCGCGATGCTGCTCGGCCGGTTCCTGCCCATGGTGTTCGTCCTGGCGCTGGCCGGCTCGCTCGCCGAGCAGACGCCCGTCCCCGAGACCGCGGGCACCCTGCGCACCGAGAAGCCGCTGTTCACGGGCCTCCTCGTCGGCACGATCATGATCATCGCCGGTCTCACCTACTTCCCGGCCCTCGCCCTTGGCCCGCTCGCCGAAGGACTCGCAGCATGAGCACCCTCACTCCCACCCGGGCACCGCACCCGGACGCACCCACCGGGCACAAGCCCGAAGGCGGCGGGCGGGTCGGCGGGGGCCTGTTCGACCCGAAGCAGCTGGTCAAGTCCTTCCCGGACGCGCTGCGCAAGCTCGACCCGCGCGTGATGATCAAGTCGCCGGTCATGTTCGTGGTGCTCGTCGGCTCGGTGGTCACCACCGTGCTCGCGGTGAAGAACCCGGGGGACTGGTTCGGTTGGGCGATCACCGTCTGGCTGTGGCTGACCACGGTCTTCGCCAACCTGGCGGAGGCCGTCGCCGAGGGCCGGGGCAAGGCCCAGGCCGACACCCTGCGCAGGGCCAAGACCGACACCGTCGCCCGAAGGCTCGCCGACGCGGGTGAGGAGCAGGTCCCCGGCACCGACCTGAAGATCGGTGACCTGGTGGTCTGCGAGGCCGGCGACATCATCCCCGGCGACGGTGACGTCGTCGAGGGCGTCGCGTCCGTCGACGAGTCCGCGATCACCGGCGAGTCCGCCCCCGTCATCCGTGAGTCCGGCGGCGACCGGTGCGCGGTGACCGGCGGTACGAAGGTGCTGTCCGACCGGATCGTCGTCAGGATCACGACGAAGCCCGGCGAGACGTTCATCGACCGGATGATCAACCTGGTCGAGGGCGCGGCCCGGCAGAAGACCCCCAACGAGATCGCCCTCAACATCCTCCTGGCGTCCCTCACCATCGTCTTCCTGCTCGCGGTCGTCACCCTGAAGCCCTTCGCGATCTACGCCGGGGCCGACCAGCAGACCTCGATGATCGTCCTCACGGCCCTCCTCGTCTGCCTGATCCCCACCACGATCGGCGCTCTGCTCTCCGCGATCGGCATCGCCGGCATGGACCGGCTGGTCCAGCGCAACGTCCTCGCGATGTCCGGCCGGGCCGTCGAGGCGGCGGGCGACGTGTCCACGCTGCTGCTCGACAAGACCGGCACGATCACGCTGGGCAATCGGCAGGCGTCGGAGTTCGTCCCGGTCGTCGGTACGACGGCAGCCGAGGTCGCCGACGCCGCCCAGCTGTCCTCCCTTGCCGACGAGACGCCCGAGGGCCGCTCGATCGTCGTCCTCGCCAAGGAGGAGTACGGGCTGCGCGAGCGTCACCAGGGCGAGCTGGCGCACGCCGCGTGGATCGAGTTCACCGCCCAGACCCGCATGTCGGGTGTGGACGTCGACGGTCGCCAGGTCCGCAAGGGCGCGACCGGCTCGGTCGTCGCCTGGGTGGAGGAGCAGGGTGGCACCGTCGCCGACGACGCCCAGGCGCTCACCGACACGATCTCCCAGGCCGGCGGCACCCCGCTGCTCGTCGCGGTCAAGGACGACAAGGGCGCCCGCGTCCTCGGCGTCATCCACCTGAAGGACGTCGTCAAGGAGGGCATGCGCGAGCGGTTCGACGAGCTGCGCCGCATGGGCATCAGGACGGTCATGATCACGGGTGACAACCCGCTGACCGCGAAGGCGATCGCGGAGGAGGCGGGTGTCGACGACTTCCTCGCCGAGGCCACCCCCGAGGACAAGATGGCCCTCATCAAGCGCGAGCAGGCGGGCGGGAAGCTGGTCGCGATGACCGGTGACGGTACGAACGACGCCCCCGCGCTGGCGCAGGCGGACGTCGGCGTGGCGATGAACACGGGCACGTCGGCCGCGAAGGAGGCCGGCAACATGGTCGACCTCGACTCCGATCCGACCAAGCTCATCGAGATCGTCGAGATCGGCAAGCAACTCCTGATCACGCGAGGGGCGTTGACGACCTTCTCGATCGCCAACGACGTGGCGAAGTACTTCGCGATCATCCCCGCGATGTTCGCCGTCGCTTATCCGTCCCTCGACAGGCTCAACATCATGGGCCTGTCCTCGCCCGAGTCCGCGATCCTCTCCGCCGTCATCTTCAACGCGCTGATCATCGTCGCGCTGGTCCCGCTCGCCCTGAAGGGCGTCCGCTACCGGCCGAGCAGCGCCGACTCGATGCTGAGGCGGAACCTCGGGGTCTACGGACTCGGCGGCCTGATCGCCCCGTTCATCGGCATCAAGATCATCGACCTGCTCCTCTCCCTCATCCCCGGGCTGCGTTAATCAGAAAGCGTGCTGACCGAACATGAACAACTCCGTAGGAAACGCAGGCCGGTTGCTCTGGGCCGGACTCCGGGCCCTCCTCTTCCTGACCGTCGTGTGCGGCGTGCTCTACCCGCTCGCCGTCACCGGCATCGCCCAACTCGCCTTCCCCGGCAAGGCCAACGGCTCCGAGATCAAGGACGCGAGCGGCAGGATCGTCGGCTCCGAACTCATCGGCCAGACCTACCTCACCGACGACAAGCCGGACCTGCGCTGGTTCCAGCCCCGTCCCTCCAACGGCCTGGGCGCCAACAGCGCCAACACCCAGTACAAGCTGATCCTCTCCGGCGCCACCAACCGCGCGGGCGACAACGCGGACTTGATCAAGTGGGTGACCGACGCCAAAGCGGCCGTCGTCAAGGACAACTCGACGGCCGACTACCAGGTGAAGCCCTCCGACGTCCCCGTCGACGCCGTCACCTCCTCCGGCTCGGGCCTCGACCCGCACATCTCCCCGGAGTACGCGAAGCTCCAGGTCCGCCGGGTCGCCGAGAAGAACCACCTCACCGTCGCCCGGGTCGACAAGCTCGTCGCCGACCACACCGACGACCGCATCCTCGGCTTCGTCGGCGAGCCCCGCGTCAACGTCCTGAAGCTGAACATCGCCCTCAAGGACCTGGTGTCCAAGGCCTGATGGGCTCGATAGAGACGGTCCTGCCTCGCGGGTCGGCGCCCGGATTTGCCCGGCAGCATGGTTCGGCAGCGAGTCGTCGTCTCGCCGGTGTGATCCTCAGGAGCACAAGGCGTGTTCGGCAGTGCTGACCAAGGTCGCGGTGACGCGGTCGGGTTGCAGCGCCCGGCCGGTATAGAGCAGGTCGAAGCTGTCGAAGCCGGTCAGCAGCCACAGCACGTCGGCGGCCTGGGCGGCGGTGAGGCCGTCGCGGAGCACGCCTTGCTCGGCCAGTCGGTCGGCGAGGCCGCTCATGCCTTCGGCGCGTCCGCGTTCCAGGCGTTGGACCGCGCCGCCGACCGCTTCGGCGTCGAGGTGGGCCATCGAGAACAACGCGCGCAGTACGTCCCGGTGCGCCGCGTACATCAGCACGTTGCCGCGGATGCCGCCGCGCAGGCCCTCTCGGGCATCGGAGTGGAGTACCGCGCGCACCATGTCGGTGAATCCGCCGCGTTGGAGCAGGTCCATGCCGAGCGCGTCGAACAAGCCCGCGCGTGAGCCGAAGACGGTGTAGACGGTGGAGCGCGACACCGCTGCGAGCTTGGCGACCTTGTCGACGCTGACCGGTTCGGCCGGCGCCTCACGCAGACGCTGGTAGACGGCGTCGAGGATGCGGCGCCTTGTCTCCTCCGCGGCCCGGGCGCGCAGGCGCTGCTCGTACTTCCGAGTGGGGGGCATGGCTCAGCACCCTAGCATTCGCTTGACAGTGTGTCTTTTGAAAGACAGGCTGTCCGACGAAATATGGGTCGGCCGATGCACCACAGAGAAGGGGACAGCATGCGCGTGATGATCCGGTACACGGTCAGGCCGGAACACGTGGAGCAGAGCGTGGCGTTGCTGCGCGCGGTCTACGCGGACCTTGAGCGGGTCCGTCCGAGCGGCCTGCGCTACGAGACCTTTCGGCTCGACGGCGGCGGCAGCTTTCTGGCCGTGATCGAGTCCGAGGGCGACCCGGTGGCGGCCCCGCACCACCGGCTGGCCTCGTTCCAGCGCTACCGCGCCGCCCTGAGCGAGATCTGCACGGAGTCGCCCACCGTGACCTACCTGGACCAGGTCGGCTCCTACCGATCCGAGTGACAACGGCCAACACGGCCACCAACGCACCACCTCGACCGAGGAGACAGAGCGCATGATCCGGATTGCCGTCATCATCGGCAGCACCCGTCCCGGACGCCGGGCCGAGGCCGTGGCCCGGTGGGCCGCCGACACCTCCGTCCGCCATCCCGCCGTCGCCGCCGGCTGGCTGGCGGAACGCAGGGCTCCGGTGCATTCGGGGCACGGTCCTACGCAACGTGACTGAGCCGTTTTCCAAAGACGGGCTAGGACGAGAAGCACCTTCTTGAAGCAACCGAGTCGTTTTTACACAGGCCGACGTCGACGACGAGTTCAACGATCACAGCCTCGACGCACCACCACCCACCATGCACGAGCTCGTGAGGCGCCGTCGGGCCGCTGGGCAGTGAAGGGCACCTGCCGCTCGTCGCGTCTTTCGGCGGCGGAACTCAGACCTCCGCGTCGATCTCGATGACAGAGACGCCTTCACCATCTGCAATTGCCAGTGTGCTGCCGGAAGCCGCCAGAGCACGGACCCGTGCTCGACGGCGCAGCGTGTGAGGCGTGTCCGATGAGGGAGTCCACCAGTGGACTGTCGTGCCCCCGGCGACCGCCAGCATCCAGACGCCGCCGTGGGCGGTAAGAGCGAGGCAACGAGTTGGAGCCCGTTTCCCGGCCAAGCGCTCCGTGAGCGCCTGGCCGCGACGGACGTCCCACACTCGGGCGACGCCCTGGTCGTCCCCGGTAGCGAGCAGCAGCCTCCCGTCCTCCCCGGAAGCCAGAGCACAGACCGTGGCTTCCTCGCCTGGGCCGGGCGTCCACAGCTCGCCCGGTGGCGCGCCACGCCTCCAGCGCCTCGCGGCTCCCCGCGCGTCCGCTGACGCCACCGAGAAGGTTCCGTCCGTTTCACGGCCGACGGACAAGGCCAGGACCGCCCTCTCGTGGCCCGGCAGTTCCGCTGATGAGTTGTCCATCCAGTCCCAGAGCCACAGTCCGCCGGTCTCCGTTCCGACGACCACCTTGCTGCGACTGTCTTCAGCGCCGACCGCCAGCGACCTCACCGCTGCCTCCAGCTCCACCTCGGCGATCTGCCGGCGGTCGGTGACGTCCCAGAGGCGGACCGTGCCCTCGCTGTCCGCGGATGCGAGCAGGGGCCGCCCTCCGATCCCGGTACCCAAGCCGACGGCCGTGACTTCGCTCCTGTGCTCGCCGAGCGTCTCCGGCCTGGAAGTGCGGTACCACAGCCGCACCTGGCCGTCGTCGCGGCCGAAAGCGAGCAAGAGGCGGTCTTCCTCGTCTCGGGCCAGTGCCACGCAGTGGGCGTTACCAGCGTGTGGAGCCACGGGCGAACTGGCCTGAGCGGCGGCGGGTTGCCAGACCCGTACGGTCCCGTCCTCGCTCGCGGAGGAGATCAGTACTTCGCCGGTCGCGGTGGTGCAGGCTATGTCCCGAAGGGCGCGGCCGTGTCCGGTCAGGGGCGGGCAGGCCGGTGTGCCTTCGGGCAGCCGCAGAACCTGCACGGCACCGACGGGCCGGGAATCAGCGATGAGGAGGAGCAGCCCCCCGTCGGGATCGTCGCACAGGGCGACGGAGCGGATCTCACCTCGAAACGCCGCTGCTTCAGGGGAAAGGAACAACGCCCCCGAGTCCGCGTGCCGGACCAGAACCGTTCCTTCGGCGTCGCCAGAGGCCACCAACAACTGGTCCCGGTCCCTGTGGAGTGCGACCGTCACGACTCTGCCGCGGTGCCCGTCGAACCGCCGGAGAAGTTCGTGCCGCTCGGCATCCCAGAGGTGGACCGTGCCGTCGTCTCCGCCGGAGGCCAGCATGAGGTGTCCGTCGGGCGTCTTGGCGAATGCCAGGCAATGGAAACTTCCCGTAGGAGAGGTCAAGGGCGATCGGATCAGACGCCCACTCAAGGGATTCCAGAGACAGATGTTCCCGTCGTCGCCCGCCGATGCCAGGACGAGGCGTCCCCTGGCTGTCATGCCGAAGGCGGCCGCTCTGACTTTGCCGCTGTGGGCAGGTATGGCTCTGATCTGGCTTCTCCTGACCGGGTCCCAGACACGGACGAACCGGGACCCGGCGGAAGCCAGCAGCAGGCGCTTCCGTCGCGTCACACCGAAGGCGAGCGTGTTCAACTTGCCTTTGTGCTTCTTGGGCAGCTTTTTCAGCCGCGTGTGGGTGAGAATGTTCCAGATCCGGATCTCCCCGTCGTCCCCCGCGGCAGCGGTCAGGAGCCGACCGTGGGTCTCACCGAAGGCGACGGCATGGACGGGACCGCTGGGGCCGGTGAGCGTCCATCGGCTCATGTCCGGGCGTACGGTGGTCAGGCGGGTTCGGTAGCGCGGGCGAAGCAGGCTGCTGGGACGCATGACGTCCTCGGCATTGAGCGCCAGGGTCGCCTCTTGCAGGTAGGCGGCGTTGGCCGTGACATCGCTGCCCAGGAGGGGCCGAGCCCGCTCGTACACCTGGGCGGCGCGGGCGGATCGACGATCCATGTCCGGCAACCCGATGATCGCGGGGCTGAGAGTGAGGCGGTCGGCGACCGCCAGGTAGTCCAGGTCTGTGACGAGCCGGGCGAAGGCGTCCTTTCCCGCTGCGGCGGCGTGTTGGGCGAGGTACGTGCGAATGTACGGATGAGCCGTCGTCCAGTCGGTTCGCCCGGTCTCGTCTTCCGCGACAGTCGACAGGAGCGCCTGCGTGACCGCCGCCTCGTCCAGCGCCTCCTCGTTCTTCGGTCCGCGCAGGTGCTCGGCCAGAGCACGATGGAGCAGGCGGAAGACGGAACGGCCGCCTGGGCCGTCGTCTTCGATGATGAAGGATCCCATGTGGGACAGCACCCAGCGAACGTCGGACGGGCTGATCGGTCCCCATCCCGTCAGGCCGCGACGGTCGGCCACGGCCTGTGCCACCGGCGCCCAGATGTTCTCCCAGGGCAGGCCAGCCCCGCGCGACAGAGCCAGGGCACCAAGCAGGGAGCGGACGAGAGGAACACGCTCGCCGATCACCTCCAGGTCCTGATCGAACGCCTCTCCCATGTCAGCGGGAAGTCTGTCCTGCCAGCCGGGAACCGTCGTGTCCAACCGGGGCTTCCCACGGATCGACCGCGCCATGAGCTGTCCGACGAGGAACGACTCGGCCACGGTGTCACCGCGTACGGCCGTGGCGCGCCGGGCTATCTCGCCGGCGACAGCCAGGCAGCCGTCTTGCGCGATGCCGGGCGCGTCGGTGCCGGACTGGTACGACGTGGTCACCTGAGGCTCGCGGGAGGCCGTGAGCAGATTGCGCACGTAGTCGACCAAGGCCTCGGGATCCCGGTAGCCGGGGGCTCCGAGATCGATCAGCAGGTCCACCGGGCCCAGAGACGGGACCTTGTTGCTGCGACATCCGACGGCTACCTTCCATCGCCTGGCCAGCGGTTGCAGCAGGAGTTCGACGACCACATCCATCTGCAGCGCTTCGTCGATCGAGTCGATGAGCAGTCCGGTGATGTTTCTGTCCGCCAGGACTGCCGCACGGTCAGGGTCTCTGATGCCGCCCAGAAGCTCGGCAACGGTCTGATCGGTCCAGCCCAGGGCATACGAGACCGCACGCGCCAACTGATCGGCGTTGAGCCCGCGCGCCTGACAACTCACGAAGGACGAGCCGGCCGGCAACAGACCGGCGGCGCGGGTGACGAGGGGATCAGGAGTCTCCCCGAGCCGCTCCGGCCGTCCCGCCGCGTCACACAGGTAGACCGGCAGGGACAGCAAAGCCGACTTTCCGGTCCCGGCATGACCGGTGACAACGGCCGGCCCCTGGGGGTGCGAGGGCGCCGTGAACCACTCGATCAGGTCCACGGCCGCCGCGATGCGGCCGGTGCGCCCCGTGAGGTAGAGGCCGGCGGTCGCATCGGGGGCTCCCTTGAGCGCGGCCAGTTGCTGATCGGCCGTGGTCAGACCGGCCACGCCCTCCTGGTAGTCGGGATTCGGGAAGAAGTGGGGATCGCTGCCGAAACCGCGAGCCGGCCCGAACTGAAGGACTTCCTTCCCCGCGGGGTAGGCCTTGTTGATGGCTCGTCTGACGGTGTCGACGGGAATCCAGCGCGTGGAGGGGCCGACCTCAAGGGGATGTTCGAGAGCGGCGGCCAGCGCGGCGGGGAACACCCCTTGATACGCCTCCTGCGTCGCACCCGCACTCGTCAGCACGTAGACGTTGTCGTTGCCTTTCCCGGCGAGAGCGTCACGGAGGAGCTCCATCCCACCAGAACCCGAGTAGCAGCAGTCCAGGATCAGCAGCACGGCCGGCTGTTCGGCCTCGCGCATTCCCTCGGTCTGGCGCAGGAACAACTGCGGTAGGTACGAGGCCTCCAGACCTGTGCCCAGCCGCTGCCACGTGGTCTGCGGCAACACGAGATGGAACCCGCCGTTGTCACTCTTGGCTCCATGGCCCGCGTAATAGACGATGACGTTCGGCGCCGCTCGAGCTGCCTCTTGCAGGAGGTCGCACAGGGTGTCGCGATCTGGGTCTTCGTGGACAGGTGAATTCGCGTCCACCGGGGTGACGCCCAGATGCCGGAGCGTGGCAAGAACCGTCTCCAGGCCCCGAGTTACTTTCAGCAGGTCGGGAAACTCATCCGTGTAATGAGCGGTACCCACCGCGAGGAGTTTTGGGAGGGCTTGCGGATCCCGCCCGTCACTCAAGAGCCCCATGGAGAACGCCGCCCGTCAATCGCGCGTTCAAATACGGCCGGATGGCATGCGGCTCGCCACCGTTGTCGACGAGGCCGTCCTCCACCACCGCCCCGGATGGTCCGGTGAACAGCCCTGCGAGATCCTTGCGCAGCGCGACGATGTCGTCCTTGTCGGCGATGTTCGCCCATCGGGTCACGTGGCGCGGCCACGTGCCCACGCCCGACGCGGGCCGTGGAGTGAGCCGATCGAAGATCAGGTTGGGAATGCCCAAGGGGGAGCCGACGGTGACGAACGTGCGTACTTGGGTGGGCTGGTACTTGCACAGGTATTCATAGGCGACGACAGAGCCGAGCGAATGCCCGATCAGCGCCCGCGTATCCTCACCGACCTGCTGATCCAATCGCTTCAGCACGGTCTCCTTGAGATCCTCTTCGGTCAGGAACCGCGAGACCTGTTTCACATTGCCGATGAGCAGCCGCTGAGCCACATTGACGAAGGTGGGAGATTGGGCGAGACGGCTCAGAATCAGCTGCTTCGTCGTCCCCCTCAGGGACATGGCGCCCGCTTGCGCAGCCAGGTGTGGGCTCTGCTCCAGGGCTGCGGAGTGGAACGCCTTCAGTAGTTCCAGCTCAAGGCCGGAGTCGGGAATGTCGTCAGCCGTATAAGGAGGCATGCCTCCGCTCATCGCGTCATCGGACGGTCTGAACAGATCGCCGAAGAAAGCGACTCTGACATCCTCGCTGGTCAACGCGGAGGCCTCAGAATCATGCCCTGCCGCCACGAGACCGTCTCTCAACGAGTCGAACCACATGGACGCGAGCTCGAACCCACCCCTGTACTGTTGCCCGATTCCATGAACACCAACGAAAACGGCCATACCACCAGCATGGACCTTCTGCGCGCCCTCCGCACCTGTGCACAGGTGCGGAGGGCGCCCGTGAGAGATCTGGCTCCCGAACGCGAAACGGGCGATGCCGGGCACCGTCGCCGGCGCGAAGCCGAGTCCGCCGCACCTCCACCGTTTCATGCCGCGTAGTCAGCAACCACCCGACACCGGTGAGGGGGCTGACGTGGGCCTGCGGCAGTCGAAGGCGGACAAGCACGGGTGCCGCCCTTCAAGCTGCTCGGCGAGGCCGCGACGCAAGGCCATGACGGCTGGCCGTAATCCGCGCAGACTTCTGGTGTTCCTCACGTGGGGAGGCCGTCGAGCCTTCGTTGCCGGGACGCCTTTCCTACGGGCAGCTGATGACGGTGTCGCCAGGGTTCCCGGAGCAGGTGTCGGTTCCGGAGCCGCCGTTGAGCGTGTCGGTTCCGTTACCGCCGACGAGGGTGTCGGCGCCGGCTTCTCCGTGGAGGGCGTCGTTGCCGTTCCCGCCGCTGATCACGTCGTTGCCGGTGCCTCCGCGAACGGTGTCGTTGCCGTTCCCGGCGCTGATCACGTCGTTGCCGGAGCCGGCGTAGAAGATGTCGTTGCCGTTGCCGCCAGTGACGTTGTCGTTGCCGCCGAAGGAGCAGATCACGTCGTTGCCGGACGTGCCGGCGAGGTTGTTGGCGCCGCTGGTGCCGAGGATCGTGCAGCCGTGGGCGTTGTTCACGACGGTGCTCGCGGTGGCGGTGTCGTTGCCCGGTGTGGGATCGGTTTCCGCAGCGTCGACCGTGGCCGTGTCGGAGAGCGTGCCGGTCATGGTGGGTTCGGCCACGAGGGTCACAGTGGTGCTCGTACCAGGAGCGAGGGTGCCAAGGGCGCAGGAGGCGCTGGCCGCGGTGGTGGTGCAGGTGCCCTGGCTGGGCGCGGCCGACACCAGCGGGCCGGGGCCGGTGAGGGTGTCGGTCAGCGTGACGCCGGTGGCCGGCGTGGTAGTGCTGGTGTTGGTGACCGTGACGGTGTACGAGGCCTGATCTCCCAGGCTGACGGTGGCCGGACCGGTCTTGGTGACCGACAGGTCCGCTCCCGTCGTCCCGTTCTGATAGCGGGCCAGCGCGAAGTCGGTGCCGCTGAAGCCGGCGACGACGATCTTCCCGTCGGTCTGCAGCGCCGTCGCGAGCCCCTCGTCATTGGCGGTGCCGAAGTCGGTGGTCACTTTGCCGTCGGTGCTGAAGGAGTTGTCCAGGCTGCCATCGCCGTTATAGCGGGCCAGTGCGAAGTCGCCGTTGCCCGCCCCGACGGCGACGATCTTTCCGTCGGCCTGTACCGCCATGCCGTCGACCCGGTCGTTGACACCAGTGACGGAGGTGGTCACCTTGCCGTCGGTGTCGAAGGAGGGATCCAGGGCACCGCCGGTGGTGTAGCGGGCCAACGCGAAGCGCCCGTCCGAGAAGCCGGCGGCGACGATCTTCCCGTCGGCCTGCACCGCCACACCGTTGGCGCGTTCGCCGGTCCCGCTGATGAACTCGGTGGTGACCTCGCCGTCGGTGCCGAAGGCGAGGTCCGGGCTGCCGTCCGAGTTGTAGCGGGCCAGCCCGAAGTCCGGATTGTCCGGCGCCCCGCCCAGCGCCTCTCCCGCGGCGACGATCTTCCCGTCGGCCTGCACCGCCAGTGCACGGGCTGCGGAACCCGCGCCGAAGTCAGGGGTCACCTTGCCGTCGGTGTCGAAAGTGGTGTCGAGGCTGCCGTCGCTGTCGTAGCGGGCCAGCGCGAAGGTGGCGCCCGTACGGCCGGCCGCGATGATCTTCCCGTCGGCCTGCGTCTTCACCGCATACGCTTCGTCGAGGTCGCCGAAGTCGGTGATCACCTTGCCGTCGGTGTCGAAAGTGCTGTCGAGGCTGCCGTCGGTGTTGTAGCGGGCCAGCGCGAAGGCAGCGCCTGGAGCGGTGGTGCCTGCGGCGATGATCTTTCCGTCGGTCTGTACCGTCACCGCGAACGCCTGGGCTCCACCGCCACCGAAGTCGGTGGTGACCTTGCCGTCGGTGTCGAAGGTGGGGTCGAGGCTGCCGTCGCCGTTGTATCGGGACAGGACGAAGGTGGCGCCGCTGCGGCCTGCTGTGACGATCTTCCCGTCGGGTTGCACTGCCACCGCGAAGGCGATGTCGCTGCCGCCGAAGTCGGTGGTGACCTTGCCGTCGGTGTCGAAGGTGGGGTCGAGGTCGCCCGGCGCTGCCAGAGCGACTGCGGGGCAGCACCACACGAGCGCCGCGGACACGATAGCGACCGCTACCGCCCCGGCTCGGCCGTTCCTGGGCCGATGCCGGCCCGCGCTGCGTTCAGTGGGCCGTCTGCACGGGATGAGCGGATCAGGAAAACGCTGGGCCGTCACCATTTACGCCGCCTTTCGCCTTCGCCGGCCGGGTCATCCCGACGGCTGCCTGTGTCGCAGGCCCCTCACGCACCCGATCGAGGGACCGACTCCGAAGAGCCGACGGGGCGGCAGGGCCACGACCACAGCATTTCCTCGGCGTGACGGCGGCGCTTCACGGGTTCGGCCAAGTGGCAGTGGCCTCAGTCGGCAGGTCTCCGGCTTCTTGCCGAACTCCCCTTGGGGCGGGTCTCGCAGCGGTAGTACCCGAACCGTCCGCGGTTGGAGTGGGGGAGGTCCTTGTTCCGCCGGTGCTCGAAGGTGTCGCGCCAGGAGCCGGCCTTCTGGTTGGACTCCAGCTCGGCGGTGTTGAGCATCTGGGTGATGGCCAGGAGCCGCGAGCCGGCTAGGACCGAGCACGGCCCCTGGCGATCGGGGACCGTCTATTTCCACCTGCCTGAGGACGGGACTGAGTCCGGCCCTCACGAGCGGAGCCAGCTGACGAGGGCTGCGGCAGTCATGGTCCTAAGGAGGACATAGCCGCGCTTGTCGTACCGGGCGGCGACGGCCCGATGGCGCTTGAGGCGGTTGATTCCGCGTTCGACCGCGTGCCGCTGCTTGTAGCCGTCCTTGTCGAACTTCGGCGGGCGGCCGCCTCGCCTCGCTGTCCCAGCCCGAATCACGCGCCTCCTACGACCGCGAACGCCGCGAGGGGAAACACCATGTCGCCGCTCTCATCGCGCTCGCCCGACGCCGCATCGACATCCTCTTCGCCATGCTCCGCGACGGCACGTTCCACCAACCACCAACCACCTACACCCGCTACGGCTTGACGAAAACCATGGAGGCACCTTTTCACTGCCCCGGCGGCGTGCCGGTGGGCCCGGCAGACGGTGGAGTCGACATGGACGTCCCAGGTGATCAGGCCCTTCGCGTCGGCCTGGGCCTGGAGCCGGGTCAGGATCCGGGCCCAGTGCCCCTTCGTCAAATTCCCACGTCCCACAGGACGTGATCATCAACGAACAAGATCCCTTCGCAACAGACCCTAGCCGAGCGGCAGGCCCAGGAACTTTGCCGGAGCCAGCTCAAGGAACTTCGACATCGCGGTGGCGAGCCGCGCCGCCTCGGACCCACCGGGCTCGCCCGCCAAGCTACGGAACGTCAGTTCCAGAGCCCGGTCGCCATCGCGCACCAGAAGGGTGGTGATCTGCGCCTGCTGCCCGACCGGACCGGCGAGCATCGTGCGCATCAAGGCTTCGTCGCCGAACCTCTGCTCCACCTTGAGCGGCTCGCTCGGATCTTCGGCCGGATCCACCACCTGGACGGTGATCTCCTGATCGCCGATGTTCATCGTCCAGGCGGCGCACTGGGCGTACACCTGCCGCATGTCGGCCATCCAGGCCACGGCAGCCCCTGCTGCCCGCTCCGAGACTCCCTCGTCGACGACTATCGAGGAGTCGGCGTTCATGAACGACGTCCTGACCTCGCGCGCGGCCTTGTCGCTGAACGCCCTGTTCAGCAGGGCCGTGAGTTCCGGGGTCGGACCGGTCATCGGCGGCGGGTCCTCGTCGGACGAGGGTGACGCCAGCTCGGTGAAGTCGTCGAGGCCGGCGTCGGCCAGATCCGCTGTCGTGACCAGTAGCCGCTCAAGGTCCCCGGGCCGCGCGGTCGGCGCCGGCTGCGAACTGTCAGATGTGCTCACGAAGTTGCCTTTCTTCAAGAGGTGGATGACAGGTGGCAGGCGTCACCGTAACCCGCCGTGGCGCCAAGATGATCAAGAATTCTGCGCAATGCTGAAAGTTGCGGTGCGGGCGCTAGCATGACGGCGGTTCGCTCGTTCCGCGGGGTGGAGCCGGTCCCACGAGTGTGCTCGGATGGTGCCGTAGAGGCGCGTGTCGGTGATGGTTTCGGCGTCTGGGGTGTCCCCAGGTGTCGGGCTGTCCGAAGACGAGCTCGTCTCCGTGCCGGGGCGGCCGGCCCGTGGTGTGGGGCTGCCACGGCGGGACAGCCCGACGTAGTACTCGGTCTGAACGCATCCGGGCCAGGACCCGGACCGGCAGGTCCCGCAGAAGGGGGGGCAGGCGGGGCGCGTCGTATCCGGCGTCCGCGATGACGAGGACGTCCGGGTCACTCGTCTGCCACTGGCCCGCGGCGATCAGCCGCTCGACCAGGTCGCGCAGCTGCCGGGCGGTGTCGTCTCCGGGTGCCAGACGCCGGGCGTCCAGCGGGGCGGTCCACGAGCTGCGGCCCGGCTCCAGCGCGCAGACGATCGAGTACGGCCACCCGGGGACGGGGATGTGCCGGTCCTTGCCCCGGCCGTAGGTGTGGCACAGGATCCGCTCTGGTGAGGTGTGGGCGTCGGGCCGCAGCCGACACGTGACATCGACGGTCAGGACCAGACGGCCGTCGACTGCCGCGGCAGCGGCACCGAGGCCAGGGCCTGCCGCGTCCGGGCCGCGTCGATCCGCCGCGTCGATCCGGCCCTTTGAGACGGCGGCGTAGAGTCCTCCGTGGCCTCGGCGGTGTTCGCCCACCAGCGACAGCTCGGCCAGCGACCTCAGTCGAACGCCTTCTTGTCGGCCGGGGTGACGGCGGTGGGGTGGGGTTCGCCTTTGCCGACGTCCAGGCCGAGGAAGACGTCGTTACGGAGAGCTTTTCCGGCTCGGGTGAAGCCGGTGCGCAAGCCCCTCGTCAGCGGTCCGTCGGATGGTCCACACGGACTACACCGGCCTCCGTGACCCGATGGACGGCTTCGGTGGAGTGGGCATCCGGATCGCCCCCTCGCCATCCGGCGACGCAGGTCCGTCTGACATCCCTCCCGCTGCCTGTTGTCTCTGGCCGGCGGGCAGCGCCCCCGCTCCTACGAGGTCACCGCCGGCGTCACTCGCTACGGGCCTTCCTCCCTGCGCTTCGTCCGCGACTCCCACGACCTGGAGCTGCTGCTTCTGGCAGCGCCCACGTCCATCGGGACGGTGTCTGCTCTTTCACGCCGGCCAACAACGAACCGGAACAGCGAACCGGCACGGCTTGCGAAGGCCGTCCTGCTGGTTCGTCAGTGCGGTGATCAGGATCTGGAGCGGGCGACTGCCACCAAGCTGCGAAACCGTGGTGAGGAACCGGTGGCCCGTCGCCCCGATCACCTGCAAGGCGTGGAAGATCCTCCGTGACTGCCGCCTCAAGGACGAAGGCGTTCACCACGCCGTGCTCGGCATCGCCCGCCTCCACGACTTCACCCTCGCAGGATGCGGGTAACGTTGCTGGTCAACCGGCATGCCGTAGATCATTTACGGGACAGCCCCTAGGCTTCTCGGAGTTGGACGGCAACTCGCCGGTTGCCACCATCCGCATTGCATTGCATTGCACCGCACTGCACCAGGGGGACGCACCACCTATGAACCTCAAGCGCACGCTCGCCACGCTCGGCTCCACCGCCGCGATGACCGCCGGCCTGATCGGCTTCAGCCCGTCCGCAGACGCAGCCATCGCCGGCTGCACCGACTACGCGATCTACTACAGCGGCTCCACCAACGCCTGGTACACGAAGGTCCCCACCATCGGTCCCCAGGGCACCAACTTCTGCACCCTGCGCGCCGGCGCCAGCGGTATGCAGGTGTACCACCTCCAGGACACCCTGAACTACTGCTACGGCCAGGACGTAGGCGGCCTGGACGGCATCTTCGGCACGAAGACGACGGCCGCCCTCAAGCGCGTCCAGGCGAGCCTCGGCCTCGACGCCGACGGCGTCTACGGCCCCCAGACCCGCGACAGGCTGAAGTGGCACTGGAGGAACCAGGAAGGGGCCTACAACACCTGCACCACCCTGTACGACGCCGGCGCACACTGACGATCGGGAGAGCGGGCCAACTGCCGCCGGGGGGCGCCGGTTGGCCCACCGGTTTCGGAAGTGCTCCGGGCCGGCTGGTGTGAGTGCGCGGGGGCGGAGTCGTCGATGGGGCGGACCGGTCGAGTCGAAGGCTGTGGTCCGGCCTGGCAGTGGCGGGTGCCCGAGCGGCTCGGTGGCTGAGTTCGGTGCCTGGATCGCTGAGCGATCGGCGGTGGAGCCGGCCGAACCGTTCACCTTCGTGGTCGGCGCGGACGGTGTGCTCCGGCTGGCGCCGCGGCGAAGCGGACGCGTGGCCCGTGCCGGCGGAGACGTGGAACGTGGATCCCGCCACGTGACGACCAAGGGCCGCAGCCACGCGTTGATGGTCGCGGCGAGC
This sequence comes from Streptomyces sp. NPDC006197, assembly GCF_040613865.1. Lineage (NCBI taxonomy): Bacteria > Bacillati > Actinomycetota > Actinomycetes > Kitasatosporales > Streptomycetaceae > Streptomyces > Streptomyces sp. NPDC006197. Next base: position 26,601 of record NZ_JBEXSZ010000038.1, read on the forward strand.
ACGGTCGCCTCGATGACGACCTCGCTCCCGAGGTTTCGCACCTCGATCGGGGATGGGCCGGTTCCGGAAGACATGGAACTCATGAAGAGACGCCTCAGGCCCTGGCCGAGCCGGTCAGTGTCCGCGGTGGCCAGAGGCCGTCGATCATGACCGGCAGGACCCGCTCGGCTTCGTCGGGGGCGTGCTCGCGGGTCCAGGCCGCCGCGGCGATCAGTGCGAACAGCTCGGTCGCCGAGATGTCGTCCCGCACCTCGCCGGTCCGCTGCGCCCGCTCCAGGAGCTGCTGGCCGGACGACTGCATCGACGTACAGGCGTTGTTGAGCTCGGAGGTCTCGTCCTTGAGGCCGTCCATCAGCAGGGTCACGAGTCCCCGGTACGTGGTGGCGTGCGCCACCGTCGCCCGGGCCCAGGTCGCGAGGGCCGCACCGGGCGGCTCTGTGGTCAGCAACTCCCGGGCTGTGCCGTCGAGTTCAGAGATGCTGTCCCGGAGTATCGTCTCGAGCGGCGCGACGCCGATCGGCACGTTGATGAAGAGCACCCAGCGCCAGGACAGCCAGTCCGTCAGCAGGCCGCCGCCGATGAGGCCGATGGCCGAGCCGGAGCCGGAGACCGCCGCGTACGTGCCGAGGGCCTTGGCCCGGGCCTTCTCGTCGGTGAAGTGGGTCGCGATCAGGGCGAGCACGGTGGGCACGGCGAAGGCGGCGCCGACGCCCTGCAGGGCGCGCGCGGCGAGCAGCATCGCGGCCGAGTCGGACAGACCGCCGAGCAGCGAGGCCACGGTGAAGACCGTGACGCCGACGAGCAGTCCACGGCGGCCGGCCGCCTCCGCCGCCTCCGCCTCGCCGCCCTCCACTCGAGGCGCCGCACGCGGCCTGCGTACGTGCCGGGGCCCGGGTCCCCGTCGCCTCCAGTTGCCGAGCCGCCTTCGAGGGGCTTCGCCCGGCGCCGTATCGAACGTGCGGAGACAGCCCGGCCGAGGACGGGGGTGCGGATCGAGCGGCGCGGGCTCGGTCGATGCGGGTGTCGCCGCTGCGAGGGCCACGTGGGCAAGGCCGGTTCCGGGCGAGTGCCTTCTCGTCGGCAGCCGTCCGGTTCCGTGCATGCTCCCGGGACGAGCGGGCAATGGCCGGGAGAACGAGTCGGTGGTGGCAGGGCCGGGGCCGCCGGCCCTGCGGCGTGCCCACCGGCCCCGGGAGGTGATCATGGGTTTTCCGCTGCCCGACACCGTCGAAGAGCTCAAGGACCTCATCGGGGGCGAGGTCTCCGCCCTGCGCTCCGCCGTCCGTCGCAACGCGGACCGGCCTGCCGTCCCCACCCCCGGGGACGAGGTCACCGCCCCCGTCCAGACGCTCGCCCAGAGCCCCGCCCTGCCGGCGCGCAACGACACCGGGACGGGCTGCCTCTGCAGCACCCACGACCCGGGCGCCACCGGCACCTGCTCCGTCCTCGGCGCGATCCCCGCCTCCGCCGTCCTCCTCGAACCGGTCCACGACGAGACCGGGGCGGTACGGGACTTCCGCATCGTCGCCGGCAACCGCATCCGCTCCGCCGAATGGCTGGAGGCCCCCGACCGCCAGGTCGGACAGCGGTTCCTGGAGGCCCGGCCCGGAGCGGCCACGAGCGGCCTCCTCGCGGCCCTCACCGACGTCGTCGCCGGCGGCGGCCCGCTCGAAGGCAGGGTCGTCGACTACACCGAGCAGCGCCTGGGCCGGCTCCACCGAGCCCCGCTCCTCTACTCGGCGGCGCTCTGCGGCGAACAGGTCCTCGCGACCTGGCGGCCCGTGCAGAGCCAGACCGAACTCCTGACGATCGACGCCCAGTACCTCGCCTCCCTCGGCTGGGGCAACTGGGACCTGCTGTCGGGGAAGGTGACCTGGTCGGAGGGGTTGAGCCGGATCTTCCACGCCGATGTCCGGATGCCCTGGCCGCTGGAGCAGCTCTGTGACGCGCTGCTTCCCGACGACCTCACCGCGTTCGCCGAGTTCCTCACCTCCGTCCTGGCCGGGGAGGAACCCGCCTGGACCCGGATCCGCTTCCTGGTCCTCGGGGAGGTGCGGACGCTCGATCTGCTCGGGCGGCCGGTCGTCGGCACCGACGGGCGGCCGTGGGCGGTGAACCTCGTGGCCCGTGACCTCACCCCGCAGATCCGCAGCCGCCGCAGGCTCGCCGAGACGGAGCGCGAGTCCGACCGGCTCCGGCGCCAGACACGGGCGGAGCGACGGGTGGCCGACGCGCTGCGCGAGGCACTGCTGCCGACCCACTCCGAGGCACTGGCGGCGGTCGGTCTGACCGTGGCCGCCTCGTACGGACCGGTCGAACCGGACGCGGCCGTCGGAGGCGACTGGTACAAGTGCCGCCTCCTGCCCGACGGTCGCGTCCTGGTCGCCATCGGCGACGCCGCCGGCCACGGCCTGGACGCGGTGGCCCGCATGTCCCAGCAGCGCCACGCCCTGGCGGGTCTCGCCCAGACCGGAGCGTCCGCCGGCGAGATCATGACCTGGCTCAACGAGCTGGTCTGCAGCGACCCCTCGGAACAGACCGCCACCGTCGTCGCCGGCCACATCGACGACGCCCGCAACCTCCACTGGGCCGACGCCGGCCACCCCGCGCCCCTCCTCCTCCGCGACGGACACGCCCGCCCCCTCCACACGGGCAAACGCGGCCCTCTGCTCGGAGCGCTGCCCGGCTACGCGTACGAGACCACCACGACCCCCCTGCGCCCGGGCGACCTCCTGCTCCTCTACACCGACGGGATGGTCGAGCGCAGGGGAGAGGACGTCACCAAGGGCATCGACCGCCTCGCCGACCTCATCGGCCGTTCGCCGGACGCGGCACCCCAGGCCCTGATCGACACCATCCTCGCCGACCCCGGCCAGGCCGGCCACGAGGACGACGCCTGCATGCTCGCCATCCGCCTCGACTGACCGACGAGGCGAGTTCCTGCTCCCGGTCCCGGGGTTGGTCCGACCGGTCGGATCTCCCGGTGGGTCGCGCCGGGACGCTCCGGGCGGCGGCAGAGCCCAAGGTTATGAATGCGTCACAGCACCATCCGTGAGCATCGACCTCAGGAGTCACATGATGCGCCCCATCAGAGCGGCCTGTCTCGGCACGGCCACCGCCCTGGTCACCCTTCTCGCCTGCGCCCCCGTCGCGGGCGCCGCGGCGGGCACCGGTCCCGCCCACGACAAGGGCAAGGCCCGGATCATCACCCTCATCGGCCGGCTGGCGGAGCAGAAGCGCTTCCCCGTCAACCGCCTCGGTCCCGCCTCCCAGGGCGACCGGACCGCCTTCCGCTCGGACCTCTACGACCTGCAAGGCCACAAGGTCGGCGAGACCGGCGGCACCTGCACCACCACCCGGACCATCGACGGTGGAGCGGAGGAGTGCATCGTGACCTACACCCTCCCGGGCGGCCAGCTCTCCGTGCAGGGGATGGTCTTCGGCATCCTCAACCCGGGCCCTCCGCCCGCGTTCGACAACGCGATCACCGGCGGCACCGGTGAATTCGACCGGGCCCGTGGCTCGGTCCACGCCGAGACGATCGGCAGGGGCGTCCGGCGCTTCACGATCAACCTTCAGCACTGATCGGCCCCCGGCACTGACCGACCCCGCCCCCGTCAGGCCCCGCCGAGCCCCGGAGCGCCCCAGACCGGGAACCACCGCTCCAGGTCGGGCTCCATCGGGAGGTCGCCCGCGAGCAGCCCTCTGACCTGCAACTCAAAGGCGTTGTCACGGGTCTCGGCACGCTCCGCGCGCGGCGCGAAGGGATAGAACGTGCCGCGTTTGTAGAGGTACACGAGCGCGAGGTCCCGGGTCCGGTACGGGCCGGACGCCGGGGCCTCCGCCCGCCCGTCCTCCGTCCCCGGAGGACGGAAGGCGGTCAGCGAGCAGAGCAGGTTCGGGCCGAAGCCGGCCTCCTCCAAGAGCGCGTTGACCGCGTGCAGGTCGTTGACCAGCGCGATCAGGTCCTCGGCGGGACGCCGGACGGCAAGCCAGGTGTAGCCGTACGCGTCCGAGGTGTACGTCACGGGGTGCGCGCCCGGCCCGGCGCCCTCCGCCCCGCCCCGATCGGCCGCGGCCGCCACCTCGATGTCGAGGAGGTCCCGTACCTCCTCCTTCAGACGCGCGAACGCGCCGCCCTCCACCGCCGCGAAGCACACCGATCCCGCGCCGGCCGGCACGAAGCCCGTGCCCGCCTGGAGGGTGAGCGCGGCGGCCGGCAGCCCGAAGAGACGGTCCAGGTCCGGCCGCACCGGCCGATCGCGCCCGAGGATGCCGTCGAGGAACCCCACCGCCGTCACGCCTCACCGAGCCGCGCCGAGATCCGCGCGAGCTGTTCGAGCCGCTGCTCCAGGGTGGGGTGGGTGGAGAGCAGCCGGCTCAGGCTCTCCCGGGAGGAGAAGGCGGGCGCGAACCAGAAGGCGTTGTACGGCTCCGCCTTGCGCAGGTCCTTCGTCGGGATCCGGGCCATCTCGCCGCTCACCTTGGTCAGCGCGGAGGCCAGCGCCGAGGGGCGGCCGGTGAGGAGCGCGGCGGCACGGTCGGCGGCCAGCTCCCGGTAGCGGGAGAGCACCCGGGTCAGCAGGAAGCTGACGACGTAGACGGCGGCGCTGACCACGGGCACGAGGATCAGGGCGATGCCCGCGGTGCTGTCCCGGCTGCGGCCGAGACCGCTGTAGAGCGCGACCCGCGTCATCATCCCGGCGAGGACGCCGAGGAAGGACGCGACGGTCATGACCGCGACGTCCCGGTGCGCCACGTGCGACATCTCGTGCGCGAGGACCCCCTCCAGCTCCTCCGGCTCCAGGCGCCGCAGCAGGCCGGTCGTGACGCAGACGAGCGCGGTCCTCTCGCCGCGACCGGTGGCGAACGCGTTCGGCACGTCGCTCTCGGCGATCGCCACCTTCGGCTTCGGCATGTCGGCCAGCGCGCAGATCCGGTCCACGGTGCCGTGCAGCTCGGGCGCCTGCTCGCGGGTCACCTCGCGGGCCCCCATCCCCAGAGCGGCGATCCGGTCGCTGAACCAGAACTGCCCGACGAACAGCGCGCCCGTGATCAGCAGGATGACGGGCCAGGACCCGCGCAGCAGCACCAGCAGGACGCCGACGAAGACCACGTACAACAGGCCGATCAGGAACATCGTCGTCGCCATGCGGGTCGCGAGCCCCCGGTCGGGGGCATAGCGCGAGCGGGACGATGACCGGGTTCCGGACATCCGCGCACCCTCTTCCACGAGTGGGCGGGACCGGCCGGACCCGGGCTGGGGCAGGCCTTCCGCCCCCTCCTGCCAGTGTGCTCCCGCGCACGCCGGAACGGGGCGGAGAGGGCGCCGCCGGGTACGATCCCGGGGTTCCGGCGGCCGCGCGTGCGCGCCGAGGACGCGTTCAGACTGATCTACGCCGAAGCCTTCGCCGGGCCTCCCCACCACGAGGCCGAGGACGGGCGCCGCACCTTCGGGCTCATGGAGCTCGCGGTGTGCGGGCCGTGGCGCGGACAGGGCGTCGCACGGGGCCTGCACACGGCGCTGCTCGACGGGATCGGTGCCGAACGGGTGCTGCTGAACGTCCACTCGGCGAACCGGGCGGCGACCGCCGCCTACCGGGCGTGGGGCTACCGCAAGGTCGGCGAAGTGCGGCCCGGAGGCGCGGCCGCGGACCGCTATGACGTGATGCTGCTCGATCTGCGCTGAAGGCCGGCCCGTCCCTCATCGGCGAGCCGCGGCCCCGGGGCGCAGACGGTCGCTCAGGAAGGCCAGGATCTCGTCCCGGGCCCGGACGGTGGGGTGGCCGGCCTCGTCGACGAGGTGGGCGGTGACGACGCTGTGCGGCGTACCGACCTGTTCGGCGAAGAACGGCGGGGGAGCGGGGTTCGCCGCGCCGTCCGGGAGGACACGGCCGTCGAAGGCGTCCCCGAGCAGCGCGCGGTACGCGGCGAAGCGGCGGCCCGTGCACCAGCGGTCGCCCTCGAAGCGGTAGGAGAGGACGGTCAGTCCGTCGCGGGCCACCCGCTCCCGGATCGCGCGCGCGTCCGCCTCGTCGAGTTCGAGGCCGCCGGGGTCGTCGAGGGGCAGGGAGGGGTGGTTGACCACGGGCGCGATCACGGCCGGCTCCAGGGCCATGGTGAGGGCGAAGTTGCCGGTGAAGCAGAGGCCGATCGCGCCGACGCCCGGGCCGCCGCACTCGGCGTGCGCCCGGCGCGCCAGACCGCGCAGCCACGCCGTGACCGGGCTCGTACCGCCTCCGGCGAACGCCCGGAACTCCGCGCTGACACACGCCCGCCGGACCACCTCCCGGCCCCCTTCGAGCGTGGGGAAGGCGCCGTCGGTCCCGAAGAGGGAGGGCACGTGGACGGTGAAGCCGGCGTCCCGCACCCAGCGGGCGAGGCGCAGCACGTCGGGGCTGATGCCGGGCATCTCGGGCAGGACGACGACGGCGGGCCCGGCACCGGCCGTGTGGACCGTCTTCACCACGCCGTCCACGTCGACGAGGCGGTGGTCGAAGTCGTCGATCGGATCGTCGGCAGGCGGAGTCACGGGAGGAGTCACAGGAGGAGTCATGGGCACAGCGTGGCCCGCCGGCCGGGCGCCGGGTGAGGGGCGAGATCGCCAAGTCCGCCGGTAATCTCGCCACCATGAGTGCGCTGCGCGTCGGTGTCCTGGCCTATCCGGGCTGCTTCGCTTCCGAAGTCTTCGGCGTGCCAGACCTGTTGACGATGGCCGGGCACGTCGCGGGGCCCGACGGGCCCGGCTACCGGGTGTCGATCGTCTCGCCGCGCCGCCGGGTCACCGCCTCCGGCGGCGCGCGGCTCGACGCCGGTCCGCTGCGCGAGGTCGACGTCCTCGTCGTACCGGGCTTCGAACTGCTCCTCGACGCGGACCTCGACGAGCGGCTCGGCGCCCTCGCACCCGAGATCGCGGCGATCCGCGCGCACTTCGCCGCCGGCACCGCCGTCGTCTCCCTCTGCGTCGGCGCGTTCCTGCTGGCTGACGCCGGGCTGCTCGACGGGCGCCGTGCCACGACCTCCTGGCTCCACGCGGACACCCTGGCCCGCCGCCGCCCGGCCGCCGACGTCCGGCCCGCAGAGCTCGTCGTCACCGACACGGGGGTGACGACCACGGCCGCCTTCAGCGCCATGTACGACTTCGCGCTGGACCTGATCCGCCGACACGGCGGACCCCGCGTGGCCCGCGCCACCGCCCGCCTCGCCCTCGTCGACGACGCGCGCACCTCGCAGACCCCGTACGTGGACGCCGGGCTCCTTCCGCAGCCCGGCCACGGGTTCTCCGAGCGGGTCATGCGCCACCTCGACCAGCACCTCGCCGCCCGCTACGACCTCGCGGCCCTCGCCGCCGCCTTCGGCGTCAGCACCCGGACCCTGCTGCGCCGCTTCGCCGCCGAGACCGGCCGCACCCCCCTCGCCCACCTCCAGTCCTCCCGCGTCCGCCGCGCCCGCCACCTCCTGGAGACCACCGACCGCACCGTCGCGGCCATCGCCGCCTCCGTCGGCTACCGCGACCCCGGCACCTTCACCACCCTCTTCACCCGCCACACGGGCCACCCGCCGAGCGCCCACCGCGCGGCCTTCCGCTCCCGCCGGAAAGCGGCGACGTGAACAACAGAGGTCAAAGGGGCAGCCAGGCAAGGGAGTTGCCGGAGCTCTGCGATACGTTGACCGCGTGACCGACATCGAATCGCGCATCGACACCTCCCGGCCGCACACCGCCCGGATATGGAACTACTGGACCGGCGGCAAGGACAACTACCCGGTCGACCGGGAGGCCGGCGACCGGATCCGCGAGCTGCACCCCGGGATCGGGGAGTACGCGAAGGCGGACCGGCTGTTCCTGGGGCGGGCGGTGCGGCACCTGGCCGAGCAGGAGGGCATCCGGCAGTTCCTGGACATCGGCACGGGGCTGCCGAGCGCCGACAACACGCACGAGGTCGCCCAGCGCGTCGCCCCCGACGCGCGGGTCGTGTACGTCGACAACGACCCGCTCGTGCTCGCGCACGCCCGCGCCCTGCTGGTCGGCACGCCCGAGGGCCGCACCGACTACCTGGACGCCGATCTGCGGGACGTCGACACGATCCTGGCCGCCGCGGCGAAGACCCTGGACCTCTCGCAGCCGGTCGCGCTGATGCTGCTCGGGGTCGTCATCTTCGTCGAGGACGACGAGGAGTCGTACGGAGTCGTCCGCCGCCTGATGGACGCGCTCGCCCCCGGCAGCCACCTCGTCCTGTCCCACACGGTCACGCACCCCGACATGCCGGACGTCGACGCGGCGGTGGCGTTCTGGAACGAGCACGGCACCCCGAAGCTCACCCAGCGCACCCCCGAGGCGATCGCCCGCTACTTCGACGGCTTGGAGCTGCTGGAGCCCGGAGTGGTGTCCTGCTCCGCCTGGCGGCCGCGGACGCCGACGCCGGACGTCGCGATGTACGCGGGCGTCGGCCGCAAGGGGTGAGGGCGCGGGGCTACGGGGTCAGCCAGCCGCGCAGGAGCCTGCTCACGGCGGGCATCGCCACGTAGGTCATCAGCACGTTGAAGACGCAGGCCATGACCGCGCTGCTCAGCAGGAGGGGGAGCGCGGTGAGGCGGGGGACGAGGAAGAGGCTGCCGAGCACGGAGATCGGGTAGATCGCCAGGGTCGCGCTGATCGCCATCTTCCACCGGGGCGGCGCGGGCCGGGTCGATCCCGGCTTGGCGAACCAGGTCTCCATACCGGTGAGCTCGCGCCGGGCGATCTCGGTGTGGTGGTGGCCCTTGCAGTCGGCGAACCACGCGGCCCGCTCGGGGGAATCCTGCCAGGCCCGGCAGGCCTCCGCGTCCCGGAAGCGGTGGACGAGGAACCAGGGGGCGTCGCCGCCGGAGGAGCGGAAGAGCCCGTATCCGAGGTGGCCGGGGAAGCCGGCCGCCGTGTCGAGGATGCCCTTCGCCCACAGCTCGAAGGCGGCTTCGTGACCGGGCTCCACCCGGCGGGCTATCAGCAGGGTCACCTCGCCGGTGTCGGCGGGGACGGTGGTGTGTTCAAGGCCGGCCACGGTCATGGGTGCTCCTCATGATCACGCCGCGCCCGTGCCCACTCTACGCCGAGCTGTCAAGCAGTCGGGCCGACGGGCCACCAGGCCGCCAGGCCGCCAGGCCGTCGAGCCGTCGGGAGCGGTGCGGAGGGGCGGTCGCTCCTTCAGAGCATTCGGTGCCGGGCCGCCGCGCGGCGTCGGAGCGGGCCGACGGGTTCGGGATATCAGTGGTCGCAGGCGGCGGTCGGCGGTGACCGCCCTGTCCGGAAAGGCGGGAGCTCCGTGACCGTCAAGGCCATCCCCGAGGGATATCCGCGTGTCACGCCGTACCTCTGCGTCGACGGGGCCGCGGCGGCGATCGACTTCTACGTCTCCGTGCTCGGAGCGACCGAGCGGATGAGGATGCCGGCGCCCGACGGCACGATCGGCCATGCCGAGCTGGAGCTCGGGAACGCGCTCATCATGCTCGCGGACGAGTTCCCGAGCATGGGCTTCCGCTCGCCGAGGACGGTGGGCGGCACGCCCGTCACCCTGCACGTGTACGTCGAGGACGTCGACGCGGTCTTCGCCGAGGCCCTCGCCCGGGGCGCCACGGAGCTGTCACCGGTGAAGAACGAGTTCTACGGCGACCGCACCGGACAGTTCGAGGACCCCTTCGGACACCGCTGGAACCTCTCCACGCACGTCGAGGACGTCTCCCCGGAGGAGATGGAGAAGCGGGCCGGGGAGGCCATGCGGGCCATGGAGTTCCCCCGAGAGGCCGACTGAGGCGCCCGCCCCGCGTCCCCGCTCCGGCTCACCGGACCCGGAAGGTGGCCATCATGCCCATGGCCGAGTGGTCGAGCATGTGGCAGTGGTACACGTAGTCGCCGCGGAAGCCGTCGAACGTCATGTGCAGCTTCACCGTCTCGCCCGGCATGACCCGCACCGTGTCCTTCAGGCCCGCCTCGGTCGGGCCCGCGGGCCGTCCGCCGCGTTCGAGGACCCGGAACTGGACCAGGTGCACATGGAAGTTGTGCGGGGCACGCTTGTTGGCGTTGGTGACGTTCCAGATCTCGGAGGACCCGAACGCCACGGTGGTGTCGACGCGATCGGGGTCGAACATCCGCCCGTTGACGAACCCCCGGGGGTCGGGGCGCCCGTCCTCGTCCATGCTGAGCTCGATGTGGCGGGTGACGGCGGCCTCGGGCAGCGCGGCGGCGGGCGGCAGCGTCCGCAGGACCTCGGGGACGCGGCTGGGGTCGTCGGCGGTGCGCACGACGTCGAAGCGGAGCACCTTGCCGACCTGCTCGGGCCGGCCGGGGCCGGTATTGGCGAGGACCAGCCGGGTGCCGACGGGGTGGCGGGAGAAGTCGATGACCACGTCGGCGCGTTCCCCGGGCGAGAGCGCGAGGACGGGCACGGCGACGGGGCGTTCGAGCAGGCCGCCGTCCGAGCCGATCTGGGTGAGCGGAGTGCCGTCGGACAGGCGCAGCGCGAAGAGCCGCAGGTTGGAGCCGTTGAGCAGCCGGAAGCGGTACTTGCGGGCCGCGACCTGGAAGTACGGGGCGGGCTTGCCGTTGGCGAGGATGGTGGTGCGGTTCCGGTCGCCCATCGTGTACGCCAGCTGCCCGCGCTCGTCGAAGCGGGCGTCGCGGATCGTGACGGGCACGTCGTACCGGCCCTTGGGCAGCGGAAGGCTCTGTTCGAGGTCGTCCGTGAGCAGATAGCCGCCGGACAGGCCGCGGTAGACGTGCTCGGCCTCCATGTGGTGGGCGTGGTCGTGGAACCAGAGCGAGGCGTGGGGCTGCCGGTTGGTGTACACGTACGTCCGCGCGCTGCCGGGGGCGAAGACGTCCATCGGGTTGCCGTCGGAGGCGGGCGGGACGCTCCCGCCGTGCAGGTGGACGGTGACGGGCATGTGGAGGCCGTTGTGGTGGCGGACGAGGACGCGTCGCCCGGAGCGGGCGTGGATGACGGGGCCGGGGAAGTGCCCGTCGTAGGTCAGGACATCGGTGGCGACGCCCGGGAGGATCTGGGCCTTGGCCTCGCGGATGGTCAGCTCGTAGACGTCCACGCCGCCCGTCGAGGTGAGGGGACGCAGTACGGGCGGGACCGGCATGGCCGTGGTGAAGGCGGGTGGCACGGGGGCGGGCGCACGGCGCGGGCCGGCCGGCGGCAGAGCCTCCGCCGCGTACGCCTCGCCCCCGGCGGGAGTGCCGGGGGCGAGGAGCGGCAGGCCTGCGGCGGCGAGGGCCCCGCCGAGCACGCTACGACGGGTGATCATCGGCTTCCTCCCGGGAGGTGGGCGGCACGTGACGCCGGACGAGTGGCTTCCGGCGGGCCGGCCGACACCCTGTGATCCAGGTCTAACCGAGAGCGGGGAGAACCGCACACGGCGCCGGTGACGGCGCGGCCCGCAACACGCCGTCACGGGACGGCCCGGACGGCGTGGTGTCTGGGGCGAGGGCCGTTCGGCCCCGCGCCGGACCAGGTACTCCGTGCGGGGAGGGCGCGAGGCGCGCCGGGGACGAGGAGGTCTGAACGGGGGAACGCGGTGCGCAGGGCGGAGCCGCGGGTGAGGAACGCGAGACGGACCACGGGCAGCATGCAGACGGTCTGCAGGGCGGCGTACCACGGCGGGCAGCAGGACGGCCCGTACCCACATGAAGGTGTTCACCGGATGGCCGCCGCCCGCCACCGCGACGACGGTGAGGAGGGAGAGGGCGCCGAGCGCGCCGTAGACCTTGACGCTCGTCCTCGCCATGGCGAAGGCCCGGCGGGGCCGGTGTCCGTCCGGGCCCACGAGGGGGTGGGGCCAGACCCACTCCTGGGCCGACCGGGGCGGCGAAGGACACTCCCCGGTGAACAGCGGACGCACCGAACGGCAGCAGAGCGGAAGACGAAGGCGGAGGCACGGGACAGCCGGGTACGTGGCCGGCGCGCGTCGGCGTGGGGCTCTCGCGCGTGGGCGTGGGGTTCTTACGGACGTGCGCCGTGGTGGTCGTCAGCATGCCGCCGAGCCGTACGGACGAGGGCCTGCGGGCGGTGATCGCCGCCCGCGCCGGACTGCCGGTCCTGATCCTGTCCCAGTACGTCGAGCAGCTCTACGCCCGGGAGCTCCTGGCCGACGGCTCCGGCGGCATCGGCTACTTCCTCAAGGACAGCGTGTTCGACGCCGACCAGTTCATCGACGCGCTGGAGCGCGTCGCGGCGGGCGGCACCGCGATGGACCCCGCCGTCATCGCCAAGCTGCTTGGCGGCGGGGCCTCGAACCGGCGCCTGGAGAAGCTCACCGAACGCGAGCACTCCGTGCTCGGCCTCATGGCCGAGGGACTGTCCAACCAGGTCATCGCCCAGCGCCTCTTCCTGAGCGAGAGCGCGATCGGCACGTACACGACCTCGCTCTTCGGCAAGCTCGGCATCGTCGACGACGGCACCGACAACCGCCGTGTCCTCGCCGTCCTGGCCCATCTGGACAAGGAGGGCTGAGGGGAGGACCGGCCGGTCTTCGCGAGCCGGTCCGGGAGGTCCGGGTCAGCCGGTCTTCGCCAGGCCCGTCGCCCGGCCGTCCGCGTCCCGGACGACCTCCAGGACCTCGGCGACGGCGGCGCGGTCGATCGGCCCGAACACGTGGGGAAAGAGGGTCCCCTCGGGGACACCGGGCGGCGGGGTCGGCGCGGCGGCCTCCCACTCCGTCCTGGCGGTGAGCCGGCTCTCGTCGAGGAGGAGCACCAGGAGGGGACCGGAGCCCCGGAAGTAGGCGTCGACGACGGCGAGCGTGGTCGGCTCGTCGGGGGAGCAGTGGACGAAACCCTCCTCCGCGAGGGAGGCGGGGGCGTACGGCTCCTCCGGTCGGGCGGACCATTCGGCGGGCGTCACCACGTGGTAGATCATGTTCCGGTTATAGCAGGAGCGCTCGGCCCCCAGACGTCGGTCACCAGGTGGGCCCGGCCTCGATCAGCAGGTCCCGGACCCGGGTGACGTCGGGGTTGTCGGGGCGCCCCGGGCGCTGGACGAGATAGCCGGTGTTGATGGGCGGGTCCTCCGGTTCGTGCAGGGACACCAGGGCGCCGGAGGCCAGTTCGGCGTGGCAGAGGTAGCGCGGCAGGATGCTGAAGCCCGCTCCGGCGACGAGGGCGGCGAGCACCCCGCGCAGATCGGGGACGGTCACGGCGGCGGGGCGGGACAGCCGCGCCCCGAACACATGACGCCAGTAGCGGCGGGCGATGGGCAGATCCTCGGCGTACGCGACCAGGGGGACAGGGTACAGCGCCGCCGGCCCCTCCAGGTCCAGTCGCTCCCTGACGCGGTCGGCCCACACGGGGGCCGCGACGAGGACGAACTCCTCGTCGGTGAGCGGTACGGCGGTCAGCGCCCGCCCGCGCGGCCGGAAGGTGGCGATCACCAGATCGTGCCGGCCCGCGCGCAGCTCGTCGAGGAGCGGCTCGGTCAGACCCGGGCTCACCCTCAGCCGTACGCCTTCGGCCGCCAGCGGGGCGAGGGCGGGCAGGACGCGTGCGCAGAGCAGTTCGGCGGGGCCCGCCAGATGGACGGGAGCGGCCCGCTCGTGGGGCGCGGCCTCGTGCCCGGTCACCGCGGCCAGCGCGTCGAGGGGCCCGGCGACCCGGGCGGCGAGGTCGTCGGCGACGGCGGTCGGGGCGACACCGCGCGGCAGCCGCTCGAAGAGCTCGCGGCCCGTCTGCCGCTCCAGGGCGCGGATCTGGGTGGTCACCGTCGGCTGCGACAGACCGAGCAGCCCCGCGGCGGCGGTGAACGAACCGGAGCGGTGGACGGCGAGGAACGTCCGCAGCAGGTTCAGATCGGTCACCGGGTGCACCGCGCCATCGGAATCCCTATGTCTCACCGCCTCAGCCTATCGACCGGGCTATGAGGAGGCGGCTTCTCCCGGAACGTGCGCCGGTACGCGAGCGGGGAGACGCCGATCGCCGCGTGGAGGTGCCGGCGCGGCGAGGTGCCGGTCGTGAAGCCCGCCTGGCTCGCGACGTCGTCCACGGCGAGGTCCGTGGACTCCAGCAACTGCCGGGCCCGGGCCGCCCGCTGCCGGATCAGCCAGCGGCCGGGGCTCATGCCGATCTCCTCGTTGAACCGGCGGGCGAAGGTCCGCAGACTCATCCGGGCGTGGCCGGCGAGCTCGCCGAGCGTGAGCGGCTCGTACAGGTTCTCCAGCGCCCACTGCCGGGTCGCCGAGGTCCCGTTGGCGGTGGTCTCCGGCACGGGCTGCTCGATGTACTGGGCCTGCCCGCCGTCCCGCCAGGGCGGCACGACGCACACGCGCGCCACGTGGTTGGCCACGGCGGTGCCGTGGTCCTTCCGCACGAGGTGCAGGCAGACGTCCACACCGGACGCGGCACCCGCCGAGGTCAGCACGGAGCCGTCGTCGACGAACAGCACGTCCGGGTCGAGCGCCACCCGCGGGAACCACTGGCGGAAGACGGCGGCGAGCGCCCAGTGCGTGGTGGCGGGGCGGCCGTCCACCGAGCAGGTCAGGACCTCGTAGTGCTCGGCCGCCGCGTCGGACACACGGCTCGGGATGCCCAACTCGAAGGGGTAGACCCCGTCCAGGGCGAGGACGGCGACACGCCTTCGACGCCTTCGACGATGAGCATCGGCGAACTCGCGGGCCGGTTCGGACTCGCCCCCCACGTGCTGCGGCACTGGGAGTCCGCCGGGCTCCTCGAACCCGCCCGCGACCCCCACGGCCGCCGCCGCTACGACGACGGCCGCGTCACCCGCGTCGCCGTCGTCCTCCGGGCCGGGCGGGCGGGCCTCGCCCTCGCCGACTGGCCCCGGTTCCAGGGCCTCGTGGCCGCCGCGGCCGGTGGCCGAGACCTTCCCGGCGCGACCGGTGCCGAAAGGCCTACTCGCTGGTACGGTCCCTGACCTACCGGTGGTGCTCCACGGGGAGCCGCCGGAGCCGAGGAGGGGCGGAGCCATGACGCGACGAACGGACGGGGTGCTCCCCGAAGGGCTGGCCGAGGCGATACGGGGCACCGCCGACGACATCGCGGCGGTCCTGCGCACCGAGGTGCCGGCCGGTGCGGGGGACGCCGCGCGGCTTCCCGTCCCCCGCTCCACCTGGACGGTCGGCGAGGCCGCCGCCCACCTGGCCCAGGCCAACGCCCTCATGGCCGATCTGGCCGCCGGGCACGAGCGCCCCTATGGCGACGGCACCCCCGGCAGCCTGGCCGAGGCCAACGAACGCGCCCTCGCCGGATTCGTCGAGCGGTCGCCCGGCCCGCTCGCCGGGATGATCACGGCGCAGGCCGCCGCGTTCCTCGCGAGCGTCGAGGAGCGCGACCCGGACGAGCGGCTCTCCACGCCGCTCGGCCCCATGGGCCCGGCCGTCCTCGGCTCGTACCTGCTGACCCACATGCTCGGCCACGGCCACGACCTCGCCCTGGCCATGAACCGGCCCCACATGCTGGACGCCCGCCGGGTCGAGCTCACCCTGCCGTTCATGATCGAGGCGATGCCCCGGGTCGCCGACCCGGCCGCCGTCGCGGGCCTGACCGCGAGCTTCGCCGTACGGCTCCGGAGCGGCCCGGGCTTCGGCGTCACCGTCACGGACGGCGCGGTCCGGGCCGACCGCGAGCCACCGGCCCGCCCCGACTGCACGATCCTCACGGAGCCGGTCGCCTTCCTCCTCCTCGGCCTCGGGCGGGTCGACCCCTGGCCGGTGATCGCGCGCGGCAAGGCGCTCGGCTGGGGCCGCAAGCCGTGGCTGGCGCCCCGCTTCCCCCGCCTCTTCCGCGCGCCCTGACCCGTCCCCGCGCGTTCCCGTCCCGGCCGATGGATCCTGGAGGTGTCGGAAGGGGCCGCACCTCGATTCCGCGCGGCCCGGCGATGCGAGGAGGCGGGCCATGAGCCGCACGCTGGAATGGACGGTCGGCCTGGAACTGACCGAGGACAGTGGCATGACGAGGGCCGAGGCCCGGCTGAGCACCGGCACCTCGACCCTCACGGGCCACGGCTCCGCGCGGTGCAACCCGGCGGACGTGGACGTGCCGGCGATCGGCGACGAACTCGCCGCGAGCCGGGCGATGAAGGACCTGGCGGGCAAGCTCATGCGGGAGGCCAACCGGGAGATGGAGGCGGTGGGGGCCGGCACCGTGCCGCAGCACACCGGCCCCGGGTACGGCTGGCCGGAGGCGGTCTCCTGACGGAGCCGCCGCCCGCACCGGGAGCCCGGCGGTCCGGAACGGCCCCGCCGGGCTCCCCGCCCGTGCCCGAGACACGGCCACCGGGGAAAACCCGCCGACCCAAAGCGTCTGACGGGCCCGGGGTCGCCAGGAGCGCCTGACGGGCCCGGGGTCGCCAGGAGCGTCTGACGGCCCGGGGTCGCCAGGAGCGTCCGACGGCCCGGGCCGCCCGGAGCGTCCGACGGCCCCGGGCCCGGAGCGTCCGCCCACCCCGTTCCTAAGGCGTGCCCTCGCCCTCCTCGTACGTCATCCTGTCCACGACCTCCACCACCCCGTCGACCGTCTCGCACAGGCGGACCAGGATCGGGCCGAGGTTCGGGCGTTCCAGGGTGCCGCTGAGCGTCACCCGGCCCTCGTCGACGTCGATGTGCACGGCCGAGGGGGAGAGGCGCAGGATGCGGACGATCACGTCCTCGCGGATCTCCTCCTGGATCGAGCGGTCCCTCCGCAGGAACAGCTGGAGCAGGTCGCTGCGGCTGAGCACCCCGATCAGCCGGCCGTCCGCGTCCACGACGGGGAGCCGCTTCACCCGGTGCCGTTCCATCAGGCGGGCGGCCTCGACCGCCGTCCAGGAGGGCCGGGCCGTCACGGCCGGGCTCGACATCATGGCCTCGGCCGTGCTCGGTCCGTCCTTGGCCGCGTGCCGCCGCAGCAGGTCCGCCTCGGAGACGACGCCCAGCGGCCGGTTCTCCTCGTCGACCACCGGGACCGCGGTGATGCCGTACTCGTCGAGGAGCCGCGCGATCTCCTTGAACGACGTCCCGGGCTGCACCGCGACCGCGGTGGGCGTCATCAGGTCCGCGACACTGCGGTGCCTCATCGTCCGTTCCGTCCCTTCTGTCTTCCGGATTCCATGATCCCGCACCGCGGGTCGTCCCGGCGCGAGGGGGTCCGAGGGGTGGCGGGAAACGCGGCGGGAAACGGGGTGCGACAGGGGCTTGTGAGCATGGCACGACCGTGGTTACCTCCGGTAAGTCGTCGTCGCGCCACGGAAGAAGGACCCCCATGCCCTCTCCCCGCACGTCCGGGACCCGCCGCTTCCTCGGAGCCCTCGCGGCCTCCCTCACCCTCGTCGCCGCGTCCGCGGGCGCCGGATCCGCATCCGTCCCGGGACCGGCCGCCGCCCCCGCCGGGCTCCAGGAGGTGATGTTCGTCGGCAACAACTGGGACGGCACCGCCGACGTCATCGCCTCCCACGGCGACTTCCACCGCGTCGGCCGCGTGAACGTGATCCCCGACAAGGAGGAACGCCTCCGCGAGATCTACCTGAACCCCGTCAAGCTCGCCTTCTTCCTCGGCGTCCGCAGCGGACCGGGCGAGGGGCACGACCAGTTCGTCGACGACATGTACGCGACCCCCGACGGCTCCGCCATGGTCGTCTCCCGTCCCAGCTTCGCCGACGTCGTCTCCCTAGACCTGCGCACCGGACGGATCAACTGGCGCTTCCCCGTGGCCGGATACCGCGCCGACCACATGGCCGTCTCACCCGACGGCACCCGCGTCGCGGTCTCCGCCTCCACCGCGAACACCGTGCACGTCCTGGACATCGGGACAGGGCGCCAACTCGGCTCCTTCAAGACCGGCGACAAGCCCCACGAGAACGTCTTCACCTCCGACGGCCTCCTCTGGAACATGTCCATCGGCGAGGTCACCACCGCGCTCGACGCCCCCTGGCTCGACTGGAGCAAGGGCGACCGGAAGATTACCGTCGTCGACGCCGACACCTTCGAGACCGTCCGCGTCATCGACATGCGCGCCCGCCTGGACGCCTTCGGGCGCGGCGACCTCTCCGACGCCGTCCGCCCGCTCGTCTTCACGCCGGACGAGAAGAAGATCTACTTCCAGGTCTCCTTCTTCAACGGCTTCCTCGAGTACGACGTCGACTCCGACCGCATCACCCGCCTCAAGAACCTCCCCGGCAACCCGGCCACCGACCCCGACCGCACCACCTGGGTCAACGACTCGCGCCACCACGGCCTCTCGATCAGCCCGGACGGCGGCAAGCTCTGCGTCGCCGGGACGATGGACGACTACGCCACCGTGGTCGACCGCGACACCCTCCGGGAAGGGCCGCTCGTCCCGGCCTCCAAGCCCTACTGGGCGACCGTGAGCGGCGACGGCCGGTCCTGCGTCGTCTCCGAGAGCGGCGCCGACCGGGTCACCGCCATCGACTTCGCCACCGGGCAGCGGGTGGCGAGCGTGGAGGTCGGCGACCACCCCCAGCGCGTACGCCTCGCCCGCGTCCCCGCCGACTGGACCGGCCCCACCGCCGGCTGAGCGCCCGCCGAAACCCCCACCCCGCGAAGGGCGTCGTGAAGAGAACACTCCGGGGGGCCGCGCTCGCCGCGGCCCCCCTGGCTGCCGGAACACCGGCGGCACCCGCTTTTGCGACCGAACCCGCCCCGGTGGGGCCCGCCCTCGCCGACAGCCGGCAGCCCCCGTTCCGTACCCGGAGCCGCTGCGTCGTCGACGCGGACGACACCGACTTCACCTGCTGGTCGCCCGTCGCCTTCACCGGCGCCTGGGTCGGGGGGAGCCCCCGACGCCCTGCTCTGCCGCGCTCCGCAGGGGGCCCGGGCAGGCGAGAGGGGGCCTGCCGGATCCGATCCGGCAGGCCCCCTCCTCACGTACGCTCAGGACCTGTTGACGGCCACCTCGTAGAGCGAGTAGCCCCAGTCCGTGGCCCGCTTCAACCCGTGGACCCGCACGTAACGGGCCGGTTGCGAGGCGAACTCCGCCGTGTCGTAGCCGCCGTCACCCGCGTCCGTGGACCACGCGTTCCGCCAGGTCGTGCCGTCGTCCGACAGTTCGATCCGGTACGCGCGCGCGTAGGCCCGCTCCCAGTCGAGCGTGACCCGCCCGACCCGGCGCACCGAGCCCAGGTCCACCTGGAGCCACTGGTCGTCCGACCACTCGCTGGCCCAGCGGGTCCCCGTGTCGCCGTCGACCGTGAGCCCCGGCGAGAAGTTCACGAAGGGGTTCCACCACTGGGTGGTGCTGGCCGACACCGGCTGTCCGGCCGCGAGGTTCACGCCCGGCTCGTGGTCCTCGGTCCGCTTCCAGGTGGTCAGGTACGACTCCGCTCCCCGCGACAGCTCGTCCACGACGCCCTGGCCGCCGGGGGTGAGCCGGATCTGCTCGATCCAGTCCGGCACGAGACCGTTGTGCGCGGCACCGTCGGTGTTGAGGTCCCAGGTGCGCTCACCGGTGACCTGACGGTCCAGGACCGAGCCGCCGTCGAAGCTGCGGAAGGGGTACTTCACCGCGTTCGGCGCGCCCGCCCCGACCGGGCCCGGCCAGCCGCCGACCCCGTTCATGTCCGTGCCGTAGCCGAACCCGACCCCGTACTTCTTCCGCAGCTCCGCCTTCTGCGACGCCTCGCCGACGAAGCCCTCGGCGCCGTGCATGTACGAGGCGGCGAAACCGCCGAGACGGTAGAGCCGCTCGGTCCAGTCCAGGTCCATCCAGCTGTGGCTGGACAGGACACCGGGGTACTCCTCGGCCTCCAGGATGTCCAGGGCGCGCCCGGCGGCCTTGACGCTCATGTGGTCGAGCTCCAGCATCATGCCGCGCTGCATCATGCCCTTCAGGGCGTACTCCCCGAGCCGGGTGAGCCCGCGGGTGTTGCACCTGGCGTCCGAGGCGTACGAGGGGACGCTCACCCCGGCCGGCAGCTTCTCGGCCATCGCGGCCGGCGCGGCGGCGAGACCGATCGGGTTGTCGTGCTGGGGACCCGCGCACTTCTCGGTGGCCCAGAAGGTGCCCGTGGACAGGAACTGGCCGATGTTGACCGCCACCCCCGTCGTCCCGCTGTCGAAGCGGACGCCGCAGAGCGCGTTGTCGAACTTGTGACAGAGGAACATGCTGCGCACGCCGAGCGCGTACAGCTCGTCGAGCCCCTTGTCGATGTCCGCCTGGCCGCACTGGGCGACGTCGAGGATCTGCTTGCAGCCGAAGGGCTCCGAGGTCTCCACGCCGAGGACGACGGCGAGCTTGCCCTGCTCGATCACCGAGCGGGCCTGATCGGCGCTGGTGACGATCCGGAACCAGCCCTTGCCGGGGCCGCCGTACATCCCGTCGATGTAGTCCTGCAGTTCGTACGTCCTGCGGGCCTCCAGGCGGATCGCGGTCATCTCGTCGCAGGTGCGGTCCCGGGGCAGGAGCGAGCAGATCAGCCCGTTGGTCACCAGGTCGTTGACGAGGACCCGCTGCCCGCCGCGCCAGGCGCGCTCGACCCAGGCGTAGTAGTTCTGCTGGTGGCTCAGCGAGTCGTGGGCGGGCCAGTCCTTGAACGTGGGCCAGCCGACCGGGTCGTGCTTCCCGTTGTCACCGCCCGTGAGGTGCTCGAAGAGCGCCCCCGAGCCGTCCGGGTAGTGCTCGGGGCAGTCCTTGAGGGCGTCGGCGACACCCGCCTGCGAGAACGTCGCCCCGCAGATCATCCGGCCGCCGAAGCCCTCGTTGGACATCAGGTGGTTGTGCGCGTCGACGAACCCGCGCACCTTCCCCTGGGCGTCCGTTCCCTTGAACGGCTCACCGGTGACGTTGATCTGCGAGTCGGGCGCGGGCCGGGACGTGGCTTCCCACCACGTGCCGCCGGCGGCGGCGGGGACCGGAGCGGAGCCGAACAGCACCGCGGCGAGGGCGAGGAACAGCGCCAGGAGGGCGGATCTCCCGCCGGCCTTGCGCGAGAAGGGTCGAGTCATGTTCTGCGATGCCTCCGGACGGTGGGGGTGTACCGGGCGCCCCGAGGATCGCGTTACCGAGGGTACGAGTCAAGAGTCCGGGTCAGATGACCTGATGAAGAGGCGCGGAAACCCGCACGCCGCTCAACCCGCGATCAAGGACACGAGTTGATCGGCGGTCAGCTCCAGTTGATCGGCGGCCGCGCGCGGGTCGCCGAGGACGAGGAACTGCAGGGTCAGCCCGTCGATCGCCGCCGCCAGATACCGCGCGAACACTTCCACGGGCACCCGCGGCTCCCGGCCCCGCGCCCCGACCTGCTCGATCAGCGCCGCCGCCGAGGCCACGTACTGCTCGTACTGGGCGCGTGCCAGATGCTCGAACCCGGGCTCCCGCAGGGCGTACTGGGTGAGGTCGTACGTCAGCATGTGCTCGCCCGGATGGGCCGTGACGTGGTCCCAGTACGTCTGCAGGGCACCCCGGACGGTCTCGCGCAGCGTCGCACCGGGCTCGACCGCCGACATCACGCGCGCCACGTAATTGCCGGTGATCGTCTCGATCGCGGCTTCGAGGAGCGCCTGCTTGGAGTCGAAGCAGTAGTGGAAGACGCTCAGCGAGACCCCCGCCTCGGCACAGATCGACCGGGTCGTCGTCTTGGCGACACCGTCCCTGGTCATCGCCCTGATCGCCGCCTCGACCAGCTGTCTGCGTCGTTCGGCCGACGGCATCCGCGCCATGGTTCCTCCTCGCGTCCGGCGCAAGGGTAACCGCAGCCCCGCGGGCCCACGATCACCGGCGGGCGCCGACCCGGGAACCGCCACGCCGCCGCGGGCTCCGCCCGCGGGGCGGCGAAAGCCGGGTGGCCGCGCAGAGAGGCCACGTCCGTGCCCGCCTCGCGGGGGAGGGACACCGTCACCTCGGCGTGGCGTGGCGTGGCGTGCCGCGACGCTCTCGGTCCCGGGGAGGCGCCGCCGAGGTACAGGGGCACGGGGGTCTCGACGGAGGGTGCCTTAGAGCGGACCTCCCGCACCCGCACCTGACGACCGTCCAGCGTGACGGCCGCGCCGTCGAGCAGCTCGCGGACCACGCCCATGAGCTCGCCCGTCCTGACGTACCGCTCGTCCTGCGGACGGTGCCGTCTCGCGTGTCGGAAAGCCGTCCGGCCTGCGCACACCCCCGGGCCGATGGCGCACGGTTGGCGATAATGAGGCCTCCTGTTCTCATGAGCCACCCGAAGAGTCACCTGTGATCGACAGCACCACTCCGCTCCAAGCCGCCGCTCCGGCCGAGATACGCGCCGAGCGACGACGGCTCGTCGAGTCGGTCGGCGCCCATCGCCGACTCCTGGCGGAACGCCGCCCGTTCGAGCTCGCGGACCGGCGGCGACTGAACCGCGAGGCCGGGGAACGAGCCCGCGCCCAGGCGCGACACGGCAAGGCCCTGCAGCGCGTCCACGAGAAGCAGGCCAGGAGCGAGCGGTCCCTCACCGGCCGTCTGAACGGCCTGGACGACAAGCGCGCCGGCCAGGAGCGCCGGGCGCTCGCGGTCCTGCGCCGCGAATCGATCGAACGGTCGCTGCACGGCACGCGCCTGACGGCGAGCGAGGTGAACGGCATCGGCAGCGGACTCGTCCGCGACCTCGCCGCGCAGGGAATCAGGACGGCCGCCGACTTCAACCGGGTCAGCTGGGGCAAGGCCCCCAACGGACGCGGCGGCGAGGTGCTCTACATCCACCGCACCCAGGGCCGCAAGGTCCACATCAACGGCATCGGAGAGCACCGTGGCAGGCCGTTGACGGAGTGGCGGCGGAGCGCCGTCGCCAGGGCGGAGGCCCGTGCGCCGAAGGAACTGCCCCCGGACGAGCGGCACCGCATCGAGGAGATCATCGAGAACGAGCGGGTACGCCTCCAGGCGGAACTCGCCGAGGCACCCAAGGCCGCCGGGACCGCCCGCGCCGAAGCCGAACAGCTCCACGCGGAGCGCCTGGCGGCGCTCACCGATGCCCAGCGCGAGGCGGGAGAAGAGGCCGCGCGGCGCAGGGCCGAGTTCGACGAGACGGCGGAGCGGCTGATCGCGCTCCGGGCCGAACTGGCCGCTCACGTCGACCTGTACGGCGATCTCGGGTTCCGCGACCGCCGGGCGCGCTCCCGCGCCCTACGCCCGGTCCCGGACGTGCCGCCGGCGATCCCGGCCCCTCGCTCCCCGGAGCCGAAGCCGGGTACGGGGTCGGATGCGGATGCGGATGTGAAGGTATGGGAGGGCGGCGAGGAGCGCGAAGGTGCGGAGACCTCCGAGTTCCCGTCGACGCCCGGCATCCGGGCGAGCCTCGGCTGGCTCGTGCCGGTCGTCTTCTTCGGCGTGACGGCGGTGCTCGGCGCGGGCGAGACGGACGGGACACCCCTGTGGTGCGCCGTCGCGACCCGCCTGGTGTCCCTTGCAGTGACCGTGGAGCTGCTGCGGCTGTGGATCCCGCGCAGGAACTGGCGGACCGCGGACGCCATGCCGGGCGGCACCGGGTTCCTCGCGGCGGGCGCGTTCCTGGGACTCGTGGCCGCCAGCATGTTCACGGACCCGCTGTACGCGGCCGACAGCGCCCCCTGGGCCCTGGCCGTCGTGGCCACGCTCCTCGTCGTCGCCGGAGCGGTCCGGCGCACGGGAGCCGGACCCGGCGCCTCCGGATGAGCCCTGAGGTCCCGAGGCCCTGAGGTCCCGAGGTCCTGAAGCCCTGAGGTCCCGAGGCCCTGAGGTCAGTCCCCTTCCGGGGCTCTCACGTCGAGGACCTTGCGCAGCGCGGCCACCGCGTGGGACCGGTGCTCGTCGAGCCAGCGGACGGCGGCCTCCTCGTCGCCGTGGCGGAGCGCGGAGATCACGGCCCGGTGCTCCCGTATGGCCTGCTTCCGGTGCGGCGACTCGGTGTAGTACAGCGAGCGGTACGCGTCGGTGGCGTCCCACAGGGTCGCGATGAGGCGGACGAGGCGCGGCATCCCGGACGCCTCGATCAGGGTGAAGTGGAAGAGCCGGTTCGCCGCCGCCATCGCGGCCACGTCCCCTTCCTCGGCGGCCCGCTCCACCTTCCGCTGGATCCGTTCGAGCGCGGCGACCGTGCCGTCCGGCATCCAGTGGACGGCCATCCGGACCGCCTCGGTCTCCAGGAGCTGCCGGATCCGGTAGATCTCCTCCAGGTCGTCCAGGGAGAGCTCCGCGACGAAGTAGCCCCGGTGGACGTGATGGACCACCAGGCCCTCCGCCTCCAGGGCCTTCAGGGCCTCCCGGAGGGGCACCCGGCTCACCTCGAACCGCGCCGCCAGGGCCTCCTGGCGGATCGGCCCGCCGGGCCTGAGCTCCCCGGTGGTGATGGCGCGCCGCAGTTCCTCCAGGACGAACTGCTGGGCGGTCTGCGGCCGCCGCTTCTGCACCGCGCTGCTCATCGCCTGTGACCCTCCGTTCCCTCACGTCGCCGCCGGTGGCCCCCGCCACCTGCGGCGACCATCTTCCTACGCGCCGCCGTCCGCCGCCGACGCCCTGTGGACAACTCGTCCCAGCTCCGACAGCACGTCGTCCGTGTGCTCGCCCAGGCGCGGGGGAGCGGTGCGGTAGGAGGGCGGGGTGGCGTCGAGCCGGATCGGGTGGGCGACCTGACCGGGGCCGGCCGCGGACTCGGGGACGCGCGGCGCGAGCCCGAGCCGGTCGGCGAAGTCGAAGGCGGCCGCCAGGTCGTTGATCGGCCCGCAGGGCACGCCGGCCGCGGTGAGCTCCTCGAACCAGGCGTCGGCGGTACGGGTGCCGAGCGGGCCGGCCAGGGCCTTGACCAGCTCCTCCCGGTGGGCGACCCGGACCGTGTTCGTCGCGAAACGGGGGTCCCCGGCGAGCTCCGGCAGGCCGAGCCGCTCGCACAGCGCCCCGAACTGCCGGTCGTTGCCCACGGCGAGGACCAGCGGCCGGTCCCCCGCCTCGAACACCTCGTACGGGGCGATGCTCGGGTGCCTGTTGCCCATCGCGCGCGGCACGACGCCGGCCCCGAGGTGGGCGGCGGCCTGGTTGGTGAGCGCCGAGAGGAGAGAGCCGAGCAGGGAGACCTCGACCCGCTGGCCCTCGCCGGTGCGGTCCCGGTGGCGCAGGGCGGCGAGCACGCCGAGGCCCGCGTGGAGGCCGGTGATGACGTCGACCAGGGCGACCCCCGCCTTCGTGCCCTGCCCGTCCGGTTCTCCCGTCACGCTCATGAGGCCGCCCATGGCCTGGACGAGCAGGTCGTAGCCCGGCAGCCGGGCGCCCTCGGCGGTGCCGAAGCCGGTCACCGAGCAGTAGACGAGACCCGGGTTGCCCGCGCGCAGCTCCTCGTACCCGAGGCCGAGCTTCTCCATCGTGCCGGGGCGGAAGTTCTCGACGAGGACGTCCGCGCGGTCCACGATCGCGCGCGCCGCGGCCAGGTCCTCGGGGTCCGTGAGGTCGAGCGACACGGAACGCTTGTTGCGGTTGACGCCGAGGAAGTACGTGGCCTCTCCCGCGGCGAACGGCGGGCCCCACGCGCGCGTGTCGTCCCCGGAGCCAGGCCGCTCGATCTTGATCACGTCCGCGCCCAGGTCGGCGAGGAGCATCGTCATGTACGGGCCGGCGAGCACCCGGCCGAAATCGGCGACGACGATTCCGGACAGGGCTCCGTCCGCCTGTGGCGTCCCTGGTGTGTCCGGCTGGTCTGCGCGCATGCAGTTTCCCTCGCTCCCGCTGGAGAAACCGGAGACTGGAGGTTGGATCCAGGCAACCGGAGGTTGGATCCATGCGACTGGAGCTTGGATCCAACAACTGGAGATCGGATCCAGGCGATTGGAGATTGGATCCAATCGGACCGTACGGCTCGGATGCTGGATTTTCAATACTGGATCCAATATCCGATCGGGGGCTACGCTTCGGCTCGCCGAGTTGCCACAGTCGCCAGGAGGCCGTCCGTGAAGTCGCCGTCCACCCCCGTCCACCCCTTCGACCTGCTCGCCGTCGACGGACTCCTGACCGACGAGGAGCGGGAGATCCGGAAGACCGTCCGCGCCGTGGCCGACCGCGAGCTGCGGCCGCACGTCGCCGGCTGGTTCGAGAAGGGCGAGATCCCCGCCCGTGAGCTCGCCCGCACCCTCGGCGGCATCGGCGTGCTCGGCATGCACCTGGAGGGCTACGGCTGCGCGGGCACCAACTCCGTCGCGTACGGCCTCGCCTGTCTGGAGCTGGAGGCCGTCGACTCCGGACTGCGCTCCCTCGTCTCCGTGCAGGGCTCCCTCGCCATGTACGCGATCTGGAAGTACGGCTCCGAGGAGCAGAAGCAGCGCTGGCTGCCGAAGATGGCGGCCGGCGAGTACATCGGCTGCTTCGGACTCACCGAGCCGGACGCCGGATCCGACCCCGGCGCCATGCGGACCAACGCCAAGCGGGACGGCTCCGACTGGGTGCTGAACGGCACCAAGATGTGGATCACCAACGGTTCGGTGGCCGACGTCGCCGTCGTCTGGGCGCGCACCGAGGACGGCGTCCGCGGCTTCCTCGTCCCGGCCGGCACCCCCGGCTTCAGCGCCCCCGAGATCAAGATGAAGCTCTCGCTGCGCGCGAGCGTCACCAGCGAACTCGTCTTCGAGGACGTGCGGCTGCCCGCCGACGCCGTGCTGCCGGAGGCCCGCGGCCTCTCCGGCCCACTCGGCTGCCTCAACGAGGCCCGCTTCGGCATCGTCTTCGGCGCGCTCGGCGCCGCCCGCGACTGCCTGGAGACGGCGATCTCCTACGCCAGGGACCGGGTGGTCTTCGCCCGCTCCCTCGCCTCCTACCAGTTGACGCAGCAGAAGCTCGCCGACATGTCGGTCGAGCTCGGCAAGGGCATGCTCCTCGCCCTCCACCTCGGCCGCCTCAAGGACGCGGGCGCGCTCACCCCCGAGCAGGTCAGCGTGGGCAAGCTGAACAACGTCCGCGAGGCGATCGCGATCGCCCGCGAGTGCCGCACGATCCTGGGCGCCAACGGCATCACCCTCGAATACCCGGTGCTGCGCCACGCCAACAACCTGGAGTCGGTGCTCACCTACGAGGGCACGAGCGAGGTCCACTCGCTGGTCATCGGCAAGGCGCTGACCGGCGAGCAGGCCTTCCGCTGAGCCACCGGGACACCGTCCCGGCTCCTCAGCCCGTCGTCACCCGGTCCAGGAACGCGTCCAGGTTGCCCGTCAGACGGGCGACCTGCTCGTCGAGGTCGAGGGACTCCTCGTGGCGCCGGTGGCGCAGCTTCGGCTGCCGCCGACCCCGGACGTAGAGGGAGCAGGCGAGGTCGGCGCAGAGGTAGATGCCGACGGTGTTCCCCTCGCGGCCGCGGCTGCCGGCCAGCGGCGCCACCAGGAGCGTGACGCCCGAGGACGCGTGCGCGGTCAGACAGACCTGGCACATGCTCGACTTCACGGCGCTGGTCCGGCCGACGGCGGGGACCCGCAGGGTCACGCCGAGCGGCCCGTCCTCGCGCGGCACGACCAGGTGCGCCCGCAGGGGCGCGCCCGGGTCGACCCAGCCGAGGAAGTCCAGGTCGTCCCAGGGGAGTTCGGCGAAGTCGAGGGGGAGCTTGAGTCGCGCCGCCTCGCCCTTGGTGCAGTTCACGAAGGACGAGCGGATCTGTTTCTCGGTCAGTGGTTCCACTCGGTGGACCGTACACGGACCGCCCGGAACGGGCATCCGAATATGCGGCCCGGTGCGGGGGTCCAGCGCGAGGGCCGCCGGTACGCGGTCCGCCCGGCCCTCAGGCCACCCAGTCCGGCAGCGCCGGATCGGCGAAGCGCCCCGGGGTCCCGTCCAGGGCCGCCGCGAGCCGCTCCGCCGCCGGTTCGTACACCTCCACGGGCAGCGTGAACGGGATCCGCAGCCGGTGCTCGTGCGTGCCCGGATCCACCCCGAACCGAGCCCCGCCCTCCACCCGCACCCCGTGCCGCAGGGCCCGGGACGCGAGGGAGGACGCGACCGGTCGGCCCAGGTCGATCCAGAGGCACATCCCGCCCGGCGGCACCGTCCACTGCCACTCCGGCACGTGGCGGGCCAGCGCGTCGGTCAGCGCGGCCCGGCGCAGCCGCAGCTCGTCGAGGCGCCGGGGCAGGATCACGTCGAGGCGGTCCATCAGGGCGACGGCCACCAGTTGGTCCAGCACGGAACCGGCCAGGTCGGCCGTGATCCGCACCCGGGCCAGCTCGGTCACGACACGGGACGCGGCCCGCACCCAGCCGACCCGCAGCCCGCCCCAGCAGCTCTTGCTCAGCGAGCCGACGGACACGATCTGCTCGCCGTCGCCGCTGCCGGCCGCCGCCGCGAACGGCGGCGGCGCGGGCACGTCCAGCGCCATGTCCCTCAGCGTCTCGTCGACCACCAGCCAGGTCCCGGTGGCACGCGCGGACCGCGCGAGCTCCCGGCGCTGCTCCGCCGGCATGAGCCGGCCGGTCGGGTTGTGGAAGTCCGGGATCAGATAGGCCAGACGCGGCGCGGTCTGCCGGAGCGCCGCGTCGACGAGCCCGGTGTCCCAGCCGGCCTCGGTCACCGGGACCGGCGTGACACGGAGCATGCGCCCCCGCATCGCGTCGAGGGCGTTGGCGTACGAGGGGTTCTCGGCGAGCACCCGGTCACCGGCCCGGCCGAGCAGCGCGAGCACCAGAGAGACGGCCTGCTGGGCGCCCGTGGTGACGAGGATCTGGTCCGGGAGGGTCGGCAGACCCCGGGCCGTGTAGCGCTCGGCGATCGCGGCGCGCAGCGCGGGCAGTCCGTACGGGTGGTAGCCCTGCGATCCGGCGTAGCGGGGCAGCTCGGCGGCGGCCTCCGCCAGCGCGGCGGACAGCTCGGCCTCCGGGGCGGGCGGCGCGGCGAGGGCGAGGTCGATGGTCGCGCCGGCGTCGTCCTGGAAGGTCCCGAGGACGGTGGGCGCCTGACCGTCCGGCAGTGCGGTCCACGTACCGGCGCCGCGCCGGCTGTGCGCGTAACCGCTCTCCCGCAGCAGGTCGTACGCCCCCGTCACGGTGGTCCGGCTCACCATGAGCACCGCGGCGAGCTCGCGCTCGGCCGGCAGCCGCAGGCGCAGCGCCACCCGGCCGTCGAGCAGCGCCTCCCGCACGGCCCGCGCGAGCTCCCGGTACCCGAACCGGCCCTCCGGGGGAGGGGTGAGGAGCGACGCGAGCTGGCGGCCCGTCAGGGTTCGGTCCGCAGTGTGGACCACACGTGCCACTGCCATGCCAATCACTCCTCATTGGCTCTGCTGCCCGGGCCAATAAGGTTACAGACTCCCTTTCAGTGGTCCAGTGGCCTGGAAGGAGACGACCGATGTCCGGATGCTTCACCGACCGAGACGAGCGGATGTGGCAGCAGCGCGCGGAGGAGCGGGTGGCCCGCCCGCTGCGGCTCGGAGCCTGGCTCCGCCGCCTGCGCACCCCCGCCTACGACCCCACCTGACCCCCGCCGGGCGGTGCCCCCGCCCATGTGGGCGCGCCCACGGGGCGCTGCCCCCCCCACCCCCCGTTGTGGGCAGTCGTTCCGCTGGGGCGGAACGGGTGGGCGCAACGGACGGCGCCCCTTGCCGGTGCCCGAGGCTCCCGCGCCCTGACCCGCACCGGGTTGTGCGCCGCCGCTGGGGTGCGGGTCAAGGCCCGGAACGCGGAGGCGCCG
>NZ_JBEXSZ010000039.1:0-55167 GCF_040613865.1 Streptomyces sp. NPDC006197
TCGCTGAAGGAACCAGGATCGAGCAGCAGCTCGATGCGCTCACGCGCCGTCAGCTTGCCCTTCGCGTGCTGCGCCTCGGTCGCGCGCTCACTCGGGCCACGCAGCGCCTGCTCGCGCAGGACGTGCAGCTCGGCCACTCGGCCACGGGCGTCAGCGGGCTCGCTCGGGATCTGGTCCACAACGGTCATGTACCGACCCTACGAAGTCGCACAAGAAAACCCCGCCGTCGACTCCGTACAGTCTCGCGTGTCGAATCCTGGTGGGGCCGGACAGAACTCACACCCGTCCGGCCCGAGTCAACAGCCAGGTACCCCTCGTGTTTGTAGGGGTCCCACATAGACCTAGAGCAGAACCTCGCAACCATGGGTCGCACCCCCGGTGCCCGGGGTGATCCGCAGCCGCAGCGAGGACCCGGTGGCGAGGACCTCCACCGAGGGGTCGTGGCGGACCACCCGGCGGACCGGACGGTTCCACACCAGCTCCAGCGGCTGCCCCGTGCGCAGCGGCTCGGAGACCCTCAGGTCCAGGACGGAGCGGCGGCGCCGGACGAGGACGCTCGCGGGAGCGGTGACCGTGAGCGGTCCCACCGTACCGGCCTGCCAGAGGTTCGCGGCGGTCAGCCCGAGCGACGGGACGGCGATCGCCTGCCGCTCGGCGGTGTTGTCGAGAACGTGCAGCCAGTCGGGGTCGGCGGCGCGGGCGGCGAGCGTCCGCGGGGAGGCACCCGGCATCAGGAGGTACACGTACGAGGCGGCGACCGGGTCGGCGCCGTGGTCCAGCCAGAGGGTCTGGTAGCGGCGGGTCCGGCGCTCGGTGGAGCTGGTGGTGTTGATGTCGCTCCAGGCGCCGGTGCGGTCCTCGCGCAGGGTGCGCAGGTTCTCGGCCCCCTGTGGGAAGACCCAGCCGCCGTGGCCGTCCAGGTGCGCCCAGCCGTCGCCGGTGGTGAGCTCCGCCGCTCCGTTCTCGCCCAGGTTGCGGTTGTCGACGACCGTCTCGACGGGCACGCCGTCGGTCGCGGTGATCCCGGCGCCCAGGCAGACGACCGCGTCCGCCGCGCAGAACCAGGACTTGCGGGCCTCCAGGGTGGAGCCGAGGCCCTTGAGGTGCTGGCCGACGGCCGCGTACTCGCCGTCGGTGGTCCCGCCGACCCAGCGGACGGCGGGCCGGGGGGCGCCCCACTCGCCGCCCGCCCGGTCGGCGAGCCGCTTGGTGGAGACGGTGGTGCCGGGGAGGCGGTACGGGTCGACGGTGGGCCAGAACCAGTCGGTGTACTGGTCGCCGAGGTCCGGGGTCCACCAGGAGAGCATCCCGGCGCCGGTGTGCCAGCCGCGCGGGTTCTCGCCGTTCCCGCACTCGTAGTACGTGATCCGGTTCGAGGCCATGGAGAGGTTGGCGGCCCAGCCGGGGCGGCGGTGGACGGCCCGGTCCATGGCGGGGAAGAGCCGGTGGCCGGTGGGTTCGGGGGCGGCCGGGACGGGGGCCGCGGCCACGGCGTGCAGCCGGGCGAGGTCGGCGACGCCGAACTGGCGGGCGGCGAGGATCGGGGAGACCGTGTCGCGCTCGATCCACCCCTTCACGCGCGCGTGCCACCGGTCCCGCTCGGCGGCGGACGCCCCGCCCGCGAGGAGGGCGATGGCCGCGATGACGCCCTGGCCGTGGAAGTGGTCGGAGCGCATGATCCGCCGGTCGTCGTTCCTGAGGTATCCGCGGCTGATGGCGCGCCCGTTGACGCTGTCCATCATCAGGCCGTCGTAGATGAAGGGCGCGTAGGCCTTCTCGACGCTGTCGAGGACGATCTGCCGGTTCGGGTCGGTGACGGCCCAGCTGGAGCCGGCGAGGAGGGTGAAGAGCCGGCCGAGGCCGTCGAGCATGACCTGCCCGTAGGTGCCGGAGTAGGCGACCCAGGTGTGCTGGACGAAGGAGCCGTCGGCGTAGAGGCCGTCGCCCTGGGTGACGTACGGGAAGACGGGCGAGAGGGCGTCGCGGGCGAGGGCTATCTTGGCGGGGTTCGCGCCGAGGACGCCCCGCAGGGCGACCGAGCGGCAGAGGTCGACGCGGTTGGCGCCGGTGGAGGTGCCGGTGTAGCTCCGCAGGACCGAGTCGGGCACGAAGTGGTCGACGGCGGCGCAGGCGGCGGCGACGCGCTCGGCGCCGAGGCGGGGGTGGAGCGCGGCCACGATGTCCATGAGGAGGCGGGGGCTGCCGATCTGCCACTCCCACCAGTTGCCGTAGCGCGGGGCGCCCGCCCGGTAGACCGTGGCGGAGAGGTGGTCGAGGCCGCGCAGCACGTCGGCGAGCAGGCTCTCGTCGCCGGTGAGGCCGGTGCCGGGCTGGACGTACGCCTGGGTCATGGTCCACAGGCGGCCGTAGCTCTGGGAGATGCCGGCCGGCGGGTCGAAGGGGGCGTCGGGCCAGAGCGAGGCGGTCGTGGCGGACATGCCCGCGCGGAAGGCACGCGCGAGCGTGCCCGTCTCGGCGAGCCGGCCGGCGTAGGGCTCGGCCCCGGCGTCGAAGCCGGAGCCGAGCTGGAGGTCGAGCCAGCGGAGCCGCAGGGTCTCGAACTCGTCGGCCGGGTCGGCCGCGTGGGCGGTGGTGGGGACCAGCGCGAGGGCGGCCGCGGCGGCCGTGGTGCTCAGGAAGGTGCGGCGGGACCAGAGGGGCAGGGACACGGGAGCCTCCCGGGGGAAGTGGTGGAGACCGGTCGGCGCCCGGTGTAACACCCTGTTTCCGACGCAATCAATGAGCACGGCAGCACCTGGGGGCAAGCGCTTGCTGTCCGTCAGCTCCCGCAGTGGAAGCGGGCGCTCCCCCAGTCCGCATGGTCGTTGCCGTTCCCGTCGCCGCCGTCGCCGACCACCAGGTCGACGTAGGAGGCGCCGGTGACGTCGGCGGTGAGCGACCAGGCCGGGTCGGCGGCCCTGAGGACCGGGGACTTCGCCTTCTCCGCGCCGTCCGCGAGCACGCTGAACTGGACGCTGCCGCGGGTGGTCTGGACGTCGTCCACGCCGACCTCGGCGGTGAGCGAGGTGCACCGGCCGCCGAGGTAGTAGCGGACCTTCGCCGGGGCGTGGGTGCCCAGGCCCTTGGCGTACGTCACTCCGCCGATCCGCAGCGGGGAGCCGTCGCCGGCGCCGGTCTCGCCGTTGGAGAGGTCGCGCTCGACGGGTCCCCAGCCGTTGGCGGCCGAGGTCCAGTCGAGGTCGCTCGCCCAGCTGTCGGCGGTGGGCGGCGGGGGCAGGGTGCGGACGGTGGTGGCGGCGGTGAGCTTCCGGGGCCCGCCGTCCACGCCGTACGCGACGGAGGCGCCCAGCGGGTACGGCCGGTAGGCCGCGTCCACCGGCGGGGTCACCTGCCAGGTGGCGGTGGCCTGCGCGCCCGGGGCGACCGTGCCGAGGGCGACGGGCGCGGCGGGTTCGGCGGTCCAGCCCTCGGGGAGGGTCAGGACGGCCTGGGCGCCGGTGGCGTCGGCGGCCTCGTCGTTGGCGAAGGTGGCCGTGACCCGGTTCGGCCGGCCGGGCTCCAGGGTCTCGGGCGCGGTGACGGTGAGCGTGCCGCAGGCGGCACGCTCGGCGGCCGGGCCGAGGTCGGTGACGGTGAAGCCGTCGAGGACGAAGTCGGCACCGTCCGGGGCGTCCCCGCGCTTGCGCAGGCCGGTCCAGGTGTCGCCGCAGCCGGCGGTGACGGTCTCGGCGAAGTGCCCGGTGGTCCTCTGCTGCCCGAGGGGCGAGCGGCGGGTCTCCACGGAGGTGCCGTTCACGCGGTCGTAGCCGGTGACCCACTCGTACGCGCCCGCGTGGCTGGACTGGTAGTCGTACTCCACGCGGTAGCTGTGACCGTCCTCCATGGGGACGGTCCAGGGCGCGGTCCGGTAGACGAGTCCGCTGTTCTCGTCGTGGGACTTGAGGCTCTCGGCGCCGCCGATGACGTCGTCGATCGCCTTTCCGTTCCAGCCTGCCTGGGTGTACGGGGCGTGCAGCTGGGCGATGTGGGTGCGGGGGTCGGTCGTGCCGCCGGCGTCGCCCTTGAGGAAGGGGCCCCAGCCCTGGTCGACGGCCTCGAAGTCCTCGTACGCGACCGTGCCGGCCTTCGTCGCCGGGGCGTTGGCGACGATCCGCACGTCGTCGATCCGGACGCTCGCCGCGCTGCCGCTCGCGGCCTGGACGCGCAGCGGGACGGAGCCGTCGGCGGGGGCGGTGAAGGTGACCTTGGCGCGCTGGAAGCGGGTGCCGTTCCAGTCGGAGGCGGCGACCCGGTCCTCCAGTGCGGAGCGCTCGACGGTGACCGCCCGGCCGCCGGCGGACAGGGTGGTGGGGCGGGTCTTCCCGGGCTCGACCTCGATGAGGGCGGAGGCGGTGTACCGCTTGCCGGGGGTGAGGCCGGTGATCTGCTGCCGGACGGAGGCGGTGGCGGTGCCGCTGAGCCTCGCGCTGTTGCGGCCCTGGTCGTCGGTGTCGCGGGCGACGGTGCCGGCCTTGGTCCAGGCGCCGAGCCCGGCGTCGTTGAAGCCGGGGTCCTTCACCGGGGTGCCCTGGCCCCACTGCGGGGCGGTCTGGGCGGGGGCGCTGTCGGGGTAGAGGACGTAGGGCTGTCCGGCGGCGGCGTCGAGGGTGATCCGTCCGCCGGAGGGGCGCACGGTGGCGGTCTTCACGCGTCCGTTGTCGGTGAGCTTGTACACGGTGTACGCGCGCGTGCCGCCGGGGACGGCCCAGCTGGTCGTCCCGCCGGTCCTGTTGTAGTGGTAGAGCTTCTTGCCGCCGTCCCAGGGGAGCAGGTAGCTCTCGCCGTCGAGGACCTTGCGGCCGTTCTCGTAGAAGGTGCGGCGGCCGTTCTCGACGGTGCCGCGGACGCCTCCGGTGAAGGTGATGTCGTCGCCGTTCCAGCGGGTGATCTTCTGCTGCTGGAGGTACTTGGCGGGCAGGTTCCGCTGCCAGATGTTGGCGGAGAAGGCGTTCCAGTCGGTCTCGCCGGTCCAGCCCTCGAAGTCGACGAGGGCGGTCTGGCCGAGGACCGGGTGGTTGTTCCAGACGTCCTTCTCTCCGTTGCGGATGAAGCGGATGATCTGCGAGTTGAGGCCCTTGTTGGTCGCGCCGCCGTAGTCGAGGTCGTTGGCCCAGTGGGACCAGAGGGAGGCCCGCTCGAACTTCTCGGACCACTCGGTGGCGACGTTCCAGCCCTGGGCCCGGACGGCCTGCATCGTCTTGTCGGCGATCCAGCCATGCGTGTAGTAGACGTCGATGTAGAGCATCGACAGGTTGGGGTCGGTCTCGTCGCGGAGCTCCTTGAAGCGGCGGGCGAGGTCGCCGCTGTTCACGTCCCGGCGCTGGTCGATGTAGTAGCTCTGGTTGAGCCAGTTCCAGCCAGGTTTCGTCTTGTCGACGAGGGTCTCGCTGAAGTGGTGGGCCTCGGGGTACGACTCGGTGGCGTTGACGTGGACGCCGAAGCCGGCGCCCCACTTCTTGCCCTCGCGCAGGAGGGTGTTGAGGTCGGCGAGGCCGCCGGCCCGCTTGTTGTAGTTGCCGCCGTAGTCGGGGTGGGCGGAGTCGTGGCCCTCGGAGCCGTACCCCTTGAGCAGCGCGAACTGGCCGAGTCCGTCGGTGGAGAGCGAGATCCGCTTGACGTCGTCGAGGGTGCGCAGGAAGGGGTGGGTGGCCTGGGAGGCGAAGTTGAAGGGGATGTGGGCGACGACCCGGTTCGGCGTCCGGTCGCTGCCGGGGGCCTTGATCCCGATCGTGCGGAAGGCGACGGCGCCGTCCTGCCAGTCGGTGGTGCCGTCGCCGTTGGCGTCGGGGGTGACGACGACCTTCGCCCAGGGCAGGTCGTCGCCGGTCTCGGGCTGCGGGGCGCCGGCGCCGCGGTAGGTCCACTGGCCGGACCAGACTCCGACGCGGGTCTCCGTGCCGCTCCTGCGGGCCTGGTGCCAGAAGCGGGCGCCGTCGCGGGCGGAGGCGCCGGAGGGCTTGTCGTAGCTGGAGTTGGACTCGACGGCGGCGGCCAGCCGGCCGGTGTTGACGATCGCGTAGCTCGCGCCGACCGGGGCGGTGTCGGCGGCGGTGGCGTCGGTGACCTTCGCGAAGACGTCGGCGGTGCGGGTGGAGTCCGGGTCGAGGCGGGTGAAGGCGGTCGCGGCGCCGGTGTCCGAGGAGCCGACGGAGACCAGGTCGTGGCCGGGGATGTCGATCGTGCCGACGCGGAAGGTCTCGGTGTCGCGGACGGCGGTCACCTTGAAGGTGGTGGTCCGGTCGTCGACGCCGAGGCGGGCGTCGATCTCGACGCCGGGCAGGTCGGGGAAGACGAGGGTGTACGCGGCGGACGCGGCGGTCAGGACGGGGGCGCCCTTGGCCTGGACGGCGTGGGCGGTGCCGTTGAGCACGATCTGCGTCACCGGGGCCGTACTCCCGAGGAGGCGGGCTCCGCTCGCCCGGTCGGTGTACGACAGGACGCGGGGGAAGTCCTCGGCGACGGCGACGGAGAGCCGGTCGGAGCCGATGACGGCGCCGGTGGCTGTGGCGGCGGTCTCTTCTTCGGCGAGGGCGGGTCCGGACAGGGCGAACACGGTGGCCGACGCGGCGGCGAGCGCGCAGACCGCACGGATTCTTCGCGGGCTTCGCGGGCTTCGCGAGTGAGGGAGGGACATGCGCACTAGTTGGCCCCGCCCCGGCAGCACCGTCAACGAGATCGTGCCGCGCGGGCCCCTCCAGTCCAAGAACCCCCTCCGGTTAGTCCAAGTGACCGCCGGAGGGGGCGCTTTGGCAGCGGTACGGGTCAGCAGCCGCCGCAGTTGTAGAAGGTCACGTCCCAGTGGTTGCCCTCGTCGGCGTAGACGTTGCCCGCGCCGGACTTCCACTGCGGGGCTCCGTCGCCGCGCAGCCCGATGTAGGTGAAGGTGTTCTTGATGTAGCTCCCGAGGCAGGTGTACTTGCTGAAGTCCAGCTTGTAGCCGTTCCAGTGCGAGTACGTGCCGCTCGCGTGGCCGACCTCGGTGCCGCCGGTGATGTTGAGGGCGCAGCCGCTGGCGCTCTTGAGGGTCTGGGCGCCCTGGGCGGTGGCGAGGTTGAGCTGCTCGAAGGACGTGCAGGTGGAGTTGTAGCGGTCCGAGCAGTTGCCGGACGAGGACCAGGTGATCCCGGAGGAGCGGAACATCGAGGTCGCGGTGGAGTGGCTGATCTTGGTGACGGCGTGGGCGTCGGTGGCGGTGGTGAGGGCGCCGAAGCCGGGGGCGAAGAGGGCGCCCAGGACGAGGGCGACTGCGGTGAGGACGGAGCGGAGCTTCACGGGGGTTCCTCCTGCGGGTGACCGTGACGACTGGGGACGGCTGTGCAGGTGGTGCTCGTCGCGCAGGGAGATGGTGCCGCAGTTCTACGCGCGTCCGCCAGAGGGCGTCGGTGTCGGTGGGGCGCCGTCCGGATGAACGACTTCCACAGATGTTGAATGTTGAACGGAATGGGGTTACAGTCGTTCTCGTTGAAGGTTCAACAAACACCGACAAGGAGCATGTCATGGGTCTCTTCGGCCGCAAGAACACCGAGTCCGCCGTCGCCACCGCCACCCTCCCCGTGGACCCCGCCCTCGCCGCCCTGACCGGCGACTACACCATCGACCCGGCGCACAGCAGCATCGGCTTCACCGTCCGTCACGCGATGGTCACCAACGTCCGCGGCACCTTCGCCGAGCACGAGGGCGCGCTGAAGCTCGACGGCTCGAACCCGGGCGCCTCCACCGCCTCGATCGACGTCAGGATCGCCTCCATCGACACCGGCATCGGCGACCGCGACGGCCACCTGCGCAGCGGCGACTTCTTCGACGCCGAGCAGTTCCCGCTGATGTCCTTCCGCTCCACGGAGGCGGCGCAGCTGGGCGGCGACAAGTACCGGATCACCGGCGACCTGACCATCAAGGACGTCACCAAGCCGCTCTCCATCGACCTGGAGTTCAACGGCACCGCGACGGACGTCTACGGCAACGAGCGCGTCGGCTTCGAGGGCTCCGCCGAGATCCTCCGCTCCGAGTGGGGCCTGACCTGGAACGCGGCCCTGGAGACCGGCGGCGTCATGGTCAGCGACAAGGTCAAGCTGAACTTCGACATCTCCGCGATCAAGAACGCCGCCTGATCCTTCCGCCGGCCCCGTCCGGCCCCGTCCGGCCCGCCGGACACACGAGCGCGCCCGCCCTCCGCAGCAGCGGAAGGCGGGCGCTCGGCGTTTTCGGGGGCCGGGCCCGTCAGACGGCCTTCGCCGCCTCGACGACGGCCGGGATCAGGCGGTTGTTCTCGGGGGCGCCCGGGCCGGACAGGAAGCCGAAGCGGCGGCGGGCGTAGCTGTAGGCGAGGCCGGTGGCCGGGTCGGCGAAGGCCTGGGAGCCGGGGGCACCGCTGTGGCCGATCGCGGTGGGGCCGAGGGACGGGTGGCGGGTCGCGAGCGGGACGAAGCCGAGGCCGAAGGCGTTCTCCGAGCCCGTGACGAGGTCGGTGCCCTCGGAGTGGATCCGGGCGAACTCGGCCAGGGTCTCGGGGGCGAGCAGCGGGGGCCGGCCGTCGAGCTCGCCGGCGATCGCCGCGTACATCCGGGAGAGGCCGCGGGCGGAGCCGATGCCGCCGCCGGAGAGCGGCGCCTGCGCGCGGACGGCCCGGGAGTTGGCGTACCCGACCATGTCGAACGGCGGATCGGCGTGGAGGTTGAACGCGATCGCCGTCAGGCTGTCCGGGGCGACCGGGTTCGCGTCGAGGAACGCCTGCTCGGCGGGGGTGGGCCGGGCCGGCAGGGCCGTACGGAAGCGGGGTTCGAGCTCCTCAGGCAGGCCGAGGTAGTAGTCGAGGGCGTACGGGGCGCGGACCCGCTCCTCGAACAGTTCCCGGATCGTCCGGCCGGTGGCCCGGAGCACCACCTCGCCGACCAGGGCGCCGATGGCCAGGGCGTGGTAGCCGTGGCCGGTGTCCGGCTCCCAGAAGGGGCGCTGGCCGGCGAGGCGCGCGGCGATCAGGCGGTC
This sequence comes from Streptomyces sp. NPDC006197, assembly GCF_040613865.1. Taxonomy (NCBI): domain Bacteria; kingdom Bacillati; phylum Actinomycetota; class Actinomycetes; order Kitasatosporales; family Streptomycetaceae; genus Streptomyces; species Streptomyces sp. NPDC006197. Next base: position 8,983 of record NZ_JBEXSZ010000039.1, read on the forward strand.
GTCGGCGAGTTCCTCGGGCGAGAGGCCGCCGTCGGCGCCGATCACCCCGGAGCGGTGGGCGAGCAGCTGCCGCAGGGTGATCTTCCCCTTGCCCTCGGCGGCGAACTCGGGCCACCAGGAGGCGACTTCGCGGTCCAGTTCGAGGACGCCGTCCTGGACGAGGAGGGCGGCGACCAGGGCCATGGCGCCCTTGGAGGAGGAGTAGAGCCCGAGCAGGGAATCGCCGTCGACGCCGTCACCACCCCAGAGGTCGACGACGAGCCGGCCGTGGTGGTGGACGGCGAGCTGGGCGCCGCCGTCCCGCGCCTCGTCCGCGGCGATCCCCGCGAACACCTCCCGCACGGACTCGAATCCGGGCTCCACCGTGCCGTGGACGTCGGCCATGGTCGCTCTCCCCTTTGCGTGTCGCTGTCGCGGTCGAACAACAGAACGACCAGGGGAGCGTTTTCCTTCCCGCGCGGGGGAGTTCGGCTCGATTCCGCCCGCCTCTCCGAAGGGCACCCGAACCCGCTGGCCGGCGCCGTTGTCAGTGGTGGCCGTTAGCGTCGTCGGCATGGAACTCCGCATCGACAGCGCCGTGTTGTCCGACGCCGTGGCCTGGGCCGCGCGCGTCCTGCCGACCCGCTCCCCCCTGCCCGTCCTCGGCGGCCTGCTCCTGGAGGCGGCGGACGGCCGGCTGCGCGTCTCGGGCCTGGACCACGAGGCCTCGGCCCGCGTCGAGATCGAGGCCGACACGGTCGTCGAGGGCCGGGCCCTGGTCCTCGGCCGGCGTCTGCTCGACATCTGCAAGGTGCTCCCCCGGGGCGCCACCGAGCTCGCCGTGGAGGGCGCCCGACTCTCGGTGACCTCGGGCGACGCCCGCTTCGGCCTCTCCCTGCTGCCGCTCGACGACTACCCCGCCGCGCCCGCGCTGCCCGAGGTGCGCGGGCTGGTGGACGGGGACGCCTTCGCCGCGGCGGTCGGCCAGGTCGCCGTGGCCGCGGGCCGGGACGACTCGCTGCCCGTCCTCACCGGGATACGGCTGGCCCTGGACGGCACCACGATGACGCTGGCCGCCACCGACCGCTACCGGTACGCGGTCCGCACCCTGGAGTGGAAGCCGGAGGCCGGTGCCGACGCGGAGGGCGCGGACGTGGTCGTCCCGGCCCGTCGCCTCACCGAGATCGCCCGCTCCCTCGCGGGCGCGGGCCCGGCCCGCCTCGCCCTCGACTCCGGCTCCCTCGGCTTCGAGAGCGCCGGCACCCGCACCACCACCCGCCTGCTCGACGGCCGGCTCCCCCACCACGACAAGCTCTTCGCCCTCGGCGAGCACGCCCTCGCGGTCACCGAGCGGGCCCCGCTGACCGAGGCCGTCAAGCGGGTCGCGGTCGTCGCGGAGGGCGACAGCCCGGTCCAGCTGGCCTTCTCCCCCACCGCCCTCCACCTCCAGGCGGGCTACGAGGACGACGTGGCCTCCCAGCGCCTCCCCGCCGCCCTCACGGGCGCGGAGTCCCTGACGGTCGCCTTCAACCCGGGCTACCTCCTGGACGCGCTGAACTCCCTGGACGCCCCCGAGGTCCACTTCCACCTCCTGGGCCCGGGCCAGCGCGCCCTGCTCACCGACGGCCCGCAAGCGACCCACCGCCACCTGCTGATGTCGGTGAAGCCGCTGGTCTAGCGGCCGTCCGGCAGCTCCAGCGCCTCCACAACCGGCGTGCCGGAGCAGGCTGTTGGGGCTATCCTGAGCGCCGCAGCGCACAGTGCCACAAAGTTCATACGCCGACATCATCAGGGGGATTCTTGTCGACGCACGCGGCGACAACGCCGACCGAGCAGGTGCCCTTCGTACTGGTCGCCGGCTTCGCCGGTTCGGGGAAATCGGAGGCGGGAAAGCTCCTCTCTCTGGCCACCGGCTGGTCGCTTCTCGACAAGGACACCCTGACGCGCCCCCTCACGGAATCCTTGCTGTCGGCCCTCGGCGGGGACCCCGACGACCGACAGACGCCTCTGTACGGGGAGCAGGTGCGCCCACTCGAGTACGACTGTCTGATGAAGACCTGCTGGGAGAACCTGGAGCACGGCGTCCCGGTCATCGCGGTCGCTCCCTTCCTCAAGGAAGTCGCCGACACGCAGTGGACCGCGCGGCTGCTGCGCCGGTGCAACCGGATCGGCGCAGCAGCCGAGATCCTCTGGGTGGACAGCGACGAGGCTTCGATGCAGGAGCGCCTGACCGCCCGCAACGCCCGGCGGGACACCTGGAAGCTGGCCAACTGGCGCGAGTACCTCGGCACGATCACGCTCGACCATCGCCCGGTGCGGGAGCACCTCCTCATCGACAACCGGGTCACCTCGCCCACACCGCTGGCGGAGCAGGTCGAGGCCGCCGCGCTCACCCTGACCTCTCGCCACGGAAGAGGCCCGGCATGACGACACCCATCGGCGGAGTGCTCCTCTTCGGTCCTCCGGCGGCCGGAAAGGACACCGTCAGCGCCGCACTGCACGCGCTCGACCCGCGGTTCTCCCAGCTGGTGAAGGTGAAGGTCGGCTCGGGGCGCACCGCTGGATACCGCATGGCCTCCGAGGCCCGACTCGCCGAGCTCCGTCGCGCGGGCCGGATCGTCCTGGAGACCGAGCGCTACGGGAACACGTACGCCGTCGACCGTGCCGACCTCGACGCCCTGCGGTCCGCGGGGGGCGTGCCGGTCGTGCACGTCGGCAGTCTCACGCACCTGAGGTCGTTCCTGGGGGCGGTGAACGAGCCGTGGCTGCGCGTCCTGCTGTGGCTGCCCCGGGACGAGTGCGCGCGCAGATCGGCCGGGCGGGGCGACCGGGACACCCATGACCGCCTGGCCGTCTGGGACACGACTCTCGAGGACCTGGCGGCCTCCAACCCGGACGACGCACCCTTCGATCTCCTGCTGCGCACGGATCTACGGCCTCCGGAAAGCACTGCGGCCCTCGTACGGGAGGCTTTCACGGCGCGGCCGACGCGACCGGCGAACGGAAGGGAACTCGTCGACTTCCTCCGCCAGAAGGGGTCGAACGGCGGCTGAGGGGCTGGGGGACCCGGAAGGATCAGGCGGAATCCGTGCACAGGAGTCCCTGGGGGAGAGACTCGTGATCAACAATCTCAGAGCCCTGGCCTCGGCCGTGGGCATGGCGCCCACCGAAACCGACGGCCGGGATCTGCTCGTACGACAGCTCGACGTGGACGGGCCGCTGCATCTGGACCGTGTCTCGGCGGACCGGCTCGAACTGGTCCACGTCGATGCGGCAGGAATCGTGGCGGTCCGCTCGTGCGTCATCGAGGAACTCGTCCTGGACCACTGCGCGGCGGACGCCATCCTCATCACCAACTCGAGGATCGGCCGGCTGACCGTCCGGAACGCCCCGGCCGGTTGCGAGATCTCCCTCATCGATTCGACCGCGGACGTGGTCGACGTGCACTCCTGCGGACCGCTCAAGGTGCACAACGTCCGGGTCGCCGAATCCGTCCAGATCGCCGCTGTGCGCGGAGACGTACGGCTCAGGGGCCTGCGGACGTCGGCACTCTCCCTCCGCAGCCAGGCCACGTCGGGCCGGCGGGGCCGCCCCGACGTCCACCTCGAGAACGTCCGCGTGACGGAGACGCTCGTCTTTGACGACCTGTGGCTCTCCTCGCTCACTCTCCAGGACATCGACGCCGCCTCGCTGGAGCTGCGCCGGGTCCGCCTGGACACTCCGCTGGCCGGCACCGGGGTCCACTGCCGGGACTTCCTGCGCATCAACGGCATGGTGGTGGCCGGCGAGGCCGGTTGTCTGGAGGAAAGCGACGTCCGGGGCATCGTCGAGGTGAAGGGCGTGCGCCGGATCGCCGCGACGGTTCCTCGACAGCGCCCGGCGCAGGGGGAGGCTTCCGTGCCCGACAGCGGCCCCGCGGCCGCCGAACCTCTGGAACTGACGTTCCGGTCGTCCACCGTGCGCCGGGTCCGCGTATCGGCCGAGGACGGAGTGCCGCTCGTCGTCGGCCTGGACAACTCGGTGGTGACCGAGGCCCTGTCCCTGCCGTCGGGCCCCGCCAGATTCCGGCTCGCCGGTGACTCGACCGTCCAGGAAGTCGACCTGGGCAACGCGGTCTTCCGGCGCGCCGCCCATGTCAACGGCTTTCTGGAGCGCATGTTCACACGCGTGACGGCCAACTCGCTCGAGGCAGTGCGGGCGACACTGGCACGTCAGCGCCGCACCGCCGAGGCGGACGAGCTGTACTACCGGATCCGCCAGCGCGAAACATCCCAGGCCCCGTTGCTCCAGCGGCTGGTGGGGCACGGTCTTCTCGGAGGTGTCTTCGGCTGGGGCGTCCGCGCGCGCAACCCCGCCCGAGCCCTCGTACTCGGCGTCCTCGCCACCGCCGTGGGCCTGCGCCTGACGGATGCGCCACCGGGCCTGGGGTCGGAATCGCTCGTGGACGCCTCGGCGGCCGTGAAGTCACTGGTGATGGCCTGTGCGTTGTGGCTCAACGTCGGCGTGGGCGCCCCGTCCGAGGTCGAGACCTATGCGTGGACGGCGACGGCGGTGTGCTTCACCATCGGCGGGCTGGTCTTCTCGACGCTGACGGTCGGCATCGTGATCCGCAAGCTGGTCCGGTAGTACGTGCTCAGGCCCGCCCCTCAGTGCCCGGCTCCTCGCAAGGACCTCAACGCCTCGGCGAGATCGACCGGCCGGTCCGATTCCGGCCTCCACCGCTCCAGCGTCTCCGCTGCCGCTCGTACGGTCCCGGCGGGCAGCCCGGCCTCGGCAAGGAGATCCGCCGCGTCCGCCAGGTCTGGGGCCCAGCGCCAGGCGCGCGCTGCGGTCTTCGGCAGGTAGTCGGTCTCCACGAGGTAGCTGCTCGTGCGCCGTCCCGCGATGCGAAGGAGCTCATCCGTGACGCCGTACGCGTCGGCGGCGCCGTACGCCAGGGCGGCGACCAGGCGGGACGTCTTCTGGTAGGTCGAGTAGACGAGCTTCAGGACGGAAGCCTGGCCGAGCTCCTCCCCCACCACACGCGCCTCGACGTCGGTACCGTCGAAGAGGCCGGCGACCCGCTCCACGGACGCGGCCTGCCCCGAGAGGTAGAGGAGGGGAGACTTGCCGCCCACCGGGGGCGACCCCACGATGGCTCCGTCCACCACGGCCACGGGTGCCAACCGGGCGGCGACCGCCGAGACCCGCTCCGGTGCGAGGGGGTTCGCCTCCACGAACACCGTCCCTTCCGCCGGTCCGTGGCGGGCGACGAGGTCCGCGACCGTTTCGGCTCCTCCCGGCGCGCAGAGGGACAGGATGACGTCGGCCCGGCGTACCGCCTCCACGAGCGGCACCCCCTCCAGACCCGCCTCGTCCGCACGGCGCCGCGTGGCATCGCTGCGGCCTTCAGGGCACCAGAGCACGGTGATCCCTCGCGAGCGCAGCTGGGCTCCGACGGCCGCCCCCATGCTGCCGGGGTGTAGCAGTGTGACGACGGGCGTCATCGTGATCTCCCATGTCCGGACGTACGAGTGTGTGGTGGGCGGGGTCCCGAGGCCGGCCGGTCAGACGACCACGGCGACCTTGAGTCTTCCGGGTACGCGCCGTGCATACAGCTCGTACGCGTCGGGGGCCGCCTCGAAGGGGATCTCGTGGGTGATCAGCCGGGCCAGGAAGTCCGTGTGGATCTCCACCAGGGCCCTGGCCTTGGTGAGGTATTCGCGCCACGGCGGACCGACCGAGCTGACGAGCGCGACGTTCCTCCGAAAGGCCTCTTCCAGCGGGAGGGTCGCGCCGGGTCCCGGCACTCCCATCACCAGCACCGTGCCCCGCTGCCTGACGAGCCGGATCGCGTCGGAGACGGTGTCCTGCCCGTGCCCCACGATCTCGACGACGATGTCCGGGGGCTCGCCCGGATCGGCCGCGGACAGGTCGCCCGCCATGGCCTCGAAGTGGCGCTGCGAGCCCCAGGTGGCGGCCTCCGGTTCAGGGACGGGGTCGACGGTGGACACCTCGGCGCCCCGCAGTCTCAGCAGCCAGGCGGTCAGATGGCCAAGCGCCCCGAAACCGATGATCAGGACCTTCTTTCCGGACACGTCCCCGAGGCGCTCTACGGCGTAGACGACGGTGCAGAGCGGTTGGGTGATCGCGGCGACGGCCGGTGGCACGCCGTCCGGGACGACCACGGCCGCGTCGTCCGACGCCACGAACAGTTCCTGCACTCCCCTGTCGTTGCGCGGGATGCCGACGATCCTGCTGCCGACCGGCAGACGGTCGCTGCGGCTGTGCACCACGCGCCCCACGGCCTCGTGCAGAGGGAACCCGGGATCGGCCGGGAAGCCGGACCACTCGGACCCGTCCCAGCGTGGGATGTCACTGCCGCACACGACTCCGGCTTCGAGGCGTACGAGTGCGGCCCCGGCTTCGAGGTCCTGCGGGCCGGGCGCGTCGAGTGCGACGGCTTCGAACGTCCTCGGGCCGGTCAACCGGTGTGCTCTGTAGGTGGCCATGCGGCCCCTCCCCCTGTGAGCGGCATCGTCTCCGGGAGCCTACCGGCTAGAAGCCGCCGCCCCCGTCGAATCCGCCGCCTCCGCCGAAGTCGCCGCCGCCGCCGAAGTCGCCGCCGCCCCCGAAGTCGCCGCCGCCGAAGTCGCCCGAGCCGAAGTCGCCGCCGCTGAAGTCGCCGCCCTGGAAGTCCCCGAAGTCGTCGCCGCCGTACTCGGAGGCGTACGCCGGGGTGGCGAGCATGGAGCCGAGCATGGTGCCCACGAGGAGGCCTGGGAGCATGCCGCCGCCGAAGTAGCCGCCGGCCCAGGGGCCGTAGGCGGGGCCCGCCTCCCAGTAGGGGCGGCGGCCGGTGTCGGTGTCGACGGTGCGGGCCACGGGGTCGAGGCCGTCGTCGAGGCGGGCCGCGTCGGCGGCGCAGACCGGGACCTGGCGGGGTGCGCCGCCGGGCGGGATCCAGGTCCGGTCCTCGGCGGCGGGGCCGTGGCGGGGGTCGAAGAAGCACGGGGGCCGGCGCTCGGGGAGCGGGCGGGACTCACGGCGGGCGGCCAGGACGGCGAGGGAGAAGCGGCCCTCCTCCAGGGCCTGGGTGACGCCGCGGACGTCGTGCGGGCGGGCGGCCGAGGCCATGAGGGACTTGGCCCTGTCGTACGAGTCGAGGGCGCGCTCGTAGTCGCCGCGCATGGCGTCGTCGGCGCCGCGCTCGGCGGGGTGGAAGTCGAGGCGATCGAGTTCCTCGCCGAAGGCGGTGATGTCCTCGTCGACGACGACCCGGAGCCGGTCGAGGGCGGCGCGCTCCTCGGCCTCCTTGCGGAGCCGCTTGCGGCGGACGACGGCGTAGGCGCCCGCGCCGCCCGCGACGACGACCGCGCCGAGGACGGCGAGCCCGGCGACGGGGACTCCGGAGTCCGTGCCGACGGCGCCCCAGGAGGAGGGGGCGGAGCCGCGGAGGGCGGGCAGGGCCTGGTCGACGAAGTCGTTCAGCTCGGCGGCCGCGTCGACGCCGGGCTGCCGTACGGAGGTGACGAGGTTGTCCACGGCGTCGCGGGACATGACCGCGTGGTCGGCGCGGGCGTCGAAGCCGTTGCCGAGGCGGATGGCGTACAGGCCGGTGATCCCGGTCCGCGTGCGCAGGTTCTGGAAGAGGTTCTCCGGCGGGAACTGCGCGTTCGCGGGGAGGACCGCCACGAAGAGCGGCTTGTCCGCGTCCTTGATCTTCTGCGCGAGGGCCTTCGCGTCGGCCGTGGAGAGCTGGCCGGCGGCGCCCGGGTCGACGTAGACCGGGCCCTGTCTCAGGGCGGCGGCCGCGTCGGACACGCCCGTGGCCCTGGCGCCCGCGGTGGGCGCCAGGACCAGAAGCAGGAGCAGGAGCAGCCCGCCGAGGGCCGATCCCGTGGACATCGCCCTGGTCCTCATGGTTCGACGCTACCCGAACCGGACCCAAGGGGATATATGGGGACTATTCTGCGGGATCGACCCCCGCGCGCAGCAGTCCGTACGTGAAGGCGTCCTCCAGGGCCTGCCAGGACGCGGCGATGACGTTCTCGCCGACGCCGACCGTGGACCACTCGCCGTTGCCGTCGCTGGTGGTGATCAGGACGCGGGTCGTGGACTCGGTGCCGTGGCGGCCCTCCAGGATGCGGACCTTGTAGTCGACCAGCTCGAACTTGGCGAGCTGCGGGTAGATCCGCTCCAGGCCGATCCGGATCGCCTTGTCGAGGGCGTTGACCGGGCCGTTGCCCTCGGCCGTGGCGACGATCCGCTCGCCCTTGGCCCAGAGCTTCACGGTCGCCTCGTTGGCGTGGGTGCCGTCGGGGCGGTCCTCGACGATCGCGCGCCAGGACTCCGTACGGAAGTAGCGGCGGGCCCGGCCCTCGGCCTCCTCGCGGAGCAGCAGCTCGAAGGAGGCGTCGGCGGCCTCGTACGTGTAGCCCTTGAGCTCGCGCTCCTTGACGCGCTCGACGACGCGGCCGACGAGCTCGCGGTCGCCGCCCAGGTCGACGCCGAGCTCCTTGCCCTTGAGCTCGATGGAGGCGCGGCCGGCCATGTCGGAGACGAGCATCCGCATGGTGTTGCCGACCAGCTCGGGGTCGATGTGCTGGTAGAGGTCGGGGTCCACCTTGATCGCGGAGGCGTGCAGTCCGGCCTTGTGGGCGAAGGCGGAGACGCCGACGTACGGCTGGTGGGTGGAGGGCGTGAGGTTGACGACCTCGGCGATGGCGTGCGAGATCCGCGTCATCTCGGCGAGCGCGCCCTCGGGGAGGACCCGCTTGTCGTACTTGAGCTCCAGGGCCGCGACGACGGGGAAGAGGTTGGCGTTGCCGACCCGCTCGCCGTAGCCGTTGGCGGTGCACTGGACGTGGGTGGCGCCCGCGTCGACGGCGGCGAGGGTGTTGGCGACGGCGCAGCCGGTGTCGTCCTGGGCGTGGATGCCGAGGCGGGCGCCGGTGTCGGCGATGACGGTGGCGACGACGGCCTGGACCTGGGCGGGGAGCATGCCGCCGTTGGTGTCGCAGAGGATGACGACGTCGGCGCCGGCCTCGTACGCGGCGCGGACGACGGCCTTGGCGTAGTCCGGGTTCGCCTTGTAGCCGTCGAAGAAGTGCTCGCAGTCGACGAAGACCCTGCGGCCCTGGGAGGTCAGGTGGGAGACGGTGTCGCGGACCATCTCCAGGTTCTCGTCGAGGGTGGTGCGCAGGGCGAGCTCGACGTGCCGGTCGTGCGACTTGGCGACCAGGGTGATCACCGGAGCGCCGGAGTCGAGGAGCGCCTTGACCTGCGGGTCCTCGGCGGCGTTGCCGCCGGCCCTGCGGGTGGCGCCGAAGGCGACGAGCTGCGCGTTCTTGAACGCGATCTCCTGCCGGGCGCGGGCGAAGAACTCCGTGTCGCGCGGGTTGGCGCCGGGCCAGCCGCCCTCGATGAAGCCGACGCCGAACTCGTCGAGGTGCCGGGCGATGGTCAGCTTGTCCGCGACGGTGAGGTTGATGCCTTCACGCTGCGCCCCGTCGCGCAGTGTCGTGTCGAAGACATGGAAACTGTCGTCGAGGCGCGATCCCTCGGCGTTCTCCGTGGTCATGGCTGTGATGGCTCCTGTCGGATGTGGCTCCGGAAGGTATGGATCCACTTGCCCCCATTCTCACGCGTCGTCCGCTTCCGGCGTGGGTGGGGCCGGAAAACGAAAAAACCCCTCGCGGGTGCGAGAGGTCTGCGCGCGGGTCTGGGGCACGGTGTCCACTGCCGCGGGGGTCGTTCCGCGATTCAGCGGCCACTGCGGACCGGCGCGCTGCTGCCGATAATCATCGTGGTAGCAAGCACGCCGGAAGTCTGACACAGGTCCGGTATCAACGGGACGGCGATCTCACGATACGGGCAGTTGATCTCGCGGCCGCTCGGAGCGGGCGGCGCCCACCCGGCCCAGGTCGATGTCCCGGGTCTCCCGCATCGTGAGGTAGACGACCAGGGAGACGGCCGCGCAGCCCGCGACGTACCAGTAGAAGCCCGACTCGACGCCGGCGTCCTTGAACCAGAGCGCCACGTACTCGGCGGTGCCGCCGAAGAGGGCGTTGGCGATGGCATAGGGCAGGGCGACGCCGAGGGCGCGGATGCCGGTCGGGAAGAGCTCGGCCTTCACGCAGGCGTTGATGGAGGTGTAGCCGGTGACGACGACGAGCGCGAGGAGGGAGAGGCCGAGGGCGGGCCAGAAGGAGCCGGCGTGCTTGAGCATCGTGAGGATCGGCACGGTGAGGAGGGTGGAGCCGAGCGCGAAGGTGATGAGGAGCGGGCGGCGCCCGATCCGGTCGGAGAGCCGGCCGGCGAGGGGCTGCAGGCCGGCGAAGACGATCAGGGCGCAGAAGGAGACCAACGTGGCGGTCTGCTTGGGCAGCCCGGCGGAGTTGGACAGGTACTTGGTGAGGTAGGTGGTGTACGTGTAGTAGGCCACGGTCCCGCCCATGGTGAGCGCGATGACGAGGAAGGCCTCGCGCCTGTGCGCCCACAGGGCCTTGAGGGTGCCCTGCTGTCCCCGGGCGACGCCGGAGTCGGCGGTCTCCTCGTACACCTCCGTCTCCAGCATGGTGCGGCGCAGGTAGAAGACGACGGCCGCGCCGAGGGCGCCGACGACGAACGGGATGCGCCAGCCCCAGGCGTGCAGGGCGTCGGCGGACAGGGTGTGCTGGAGGACGAGCAGCAGGCCGAGGCCGAGGATCTGTCCTGCGGTCATCGACACGTACTGGAAGCTGGAGGCGAAGCCGCGGTGCTGCGGCGCGGAGGCCTCGGTGAGGTAGGTGGCGCTGGCCGCGTACTCGCCGCCGACGGAGAGGCCCTGGAGGAGGCGGGCGACGAGGAGGACGGCGGCGCCGCCGTACCCGGCGACGGAGTACGTCGGCGCGATCGCGATCAGTACGGCGGAGGCGGACATCAGCGTCACGGTGAGGGTGAGCGCCGCCTTGCGGCCCTTGCGGTCGCCGACCCGGCCGAGGAGCCAGCCGCCGACGGGGCGCATGAAGAAGCCGACGGCGAAGATGCCGGCGGTGTTCATGAGCTTGGCGGTGTCGTTGCCCTCGGGGAAGAAGGCTCCCGCGAAGTAGGTGGCGAAGCTCGCGTACACGAACCAGTCGAACCACTCGACCATGTTGCCGGCGGAGCCGACCCAGATCTTCTTCCAGTGCTCTCGTCCCATGGGCAGGACCGTGCCGGAGAGCGCGCCGGGTCATCAAGGCCGCAGCGCACAACGATCGGGTGTACTTACGTGCGTTGCGGTCGCGCGAGCAGGTCCTGTTCGATGAACTCCCGTACGTGCGCGATGACTTGCCCCCGTCCCGTGCCCGGGAGGCCGACGGCGACGTGCACGCTGAAGCCGTCGAGCAGGGCCCGCATCCGGGTGGCGAAGCGGTCCGGGTCGATCGCGCGGAACTCCCCCCGCGAGACCCCCTCGGCGAGGATCGCGACCAGGTCCCGGTGCCAGGCCCCCTCGATGGCGGCCTGCCGGGCGCGGGCGTCGGCGTCGGCGTTCTGCGACCGGTTCCAGACCTCCAGCCAGAGGGTCCAGTGCGGGTCGCGGGGCCCGTCGGGCACGTACACGTCGACGTACCCGTCGAGCCGGTCGCGTGCCGTTCCCTGCCGGGACAGCAGGGCGCTGCGCTCGGCCCCGAGCCGCCCCTCGCTCCACTCCAGGGTCTGCAGCAGCAGCTCGTCCTTGGTGCGGAAGTAGTAGAGGAGGTGCCCGCTGCTCATCCCCACCTGCCGTCCGAGCCCGGCCATGGTGAGCCCGTCGAGCCCCCGCTCGGCGATGGTGTCCATGGCCGCGGCGAGCACGTCCTCCCGGGGCGGGGCGGCCTGGTTGCGCCGACGGGGGTGGGAGGGGGTGGGGGTGGGGTTGGGGTTGCTGCTCTGACTCACTCGTACGTTCTACAGGATGCGGCCGTCGGGCCCGCGCCCGAAGGCGTGCAGCATGACGTCGGCGAGGTCGGCCCCGGGCACGGCGGCGCGCAGCTCGGCGAGGACGGGCGGCAGGTGCTCGTCGGCGATGACGCCGAGGTGCTCCTGCCGGAGCCCGCGGATCACGTCGACGACCTCCGGCCGCAGGGTCATCCAGCCGCGGGAGTTGCGTATCTCGGCGTCGACCTGGTCCATGAACCAGCGCATGACGGCGTACGGGATGTCGTGGTCGTCCTTGCCGGGGGTGAGACAGACCGTCGGCTCCCGCCCGGGGTCCTCGTCGGGGACGATCGCGAGGACGAGCGTGCGCTGCCCGCTGACCTGGTCGAGCTCCAGGTACCAGGCGTCGTCGGGCACGGAGTACATCGTGGTGATCGCGTAGTCACCGTCGGGGTGCGGGATGGGCATGGCCGCACGCTCTCACCCGGCGTGCGGCCGCGACCAGCGGTTTTCTCAGACCTTCGGCTGCTGCTGCGTGATGCAGTGGATGCCGCCGCCGCCCGCGAAGATCGTCCGGGCGTCGACCAGGACGACCTCGCGCTCCGGGAAGAGGCGGCGGAAGATCTCGGCGGCCAGTTCGTCGTGGGGGTCGTCGAAGGCGCAGAGGACGACGCCGTCGTTGCACAGGTAGTGGTTGATGTACGAGTAGTCGACCCAGTCGCCCTCCTCGTCCTTGAGGACGGTCGGGGCCGGGACCTCGATGACCTCCAGGGCGCGGCCCTGGGCGTCGGTCTGGCCGCGCAGGATGTTCACGTACATCCGGGAGCGCTCGTAGTCGGGGTGGGCCGGGTCCTGCTGGCTGTGGACGAGGACCGTGCCGGGGCGGGCGAAGGCGGCGACGATGTCGACGTGGCCCTGGGTGCCGTAGAGGCCGTAGTCGCCGGTGAGGCCGTGGGGCAGCCAGATCGCCTTCGTCGTGCCGAGCTTGGCGTGGATCTCCTGCTCGACCTGCTCGCGCGTCCACTCGGGGTTGCGGCCGGAGCCGAGCTGCACGGTGTCGGTGAGGAGGACGGTGCCCTCGCCGTCGACGTGGATCGCGCCGCCCTCGTTGACGAGGGGGGAGGAGAGCACGGGGACCCCCGCGACGTCCGCGACATGGCGGGCGATCTTGGAGTCGTGCTCCCAGCGGGCCCAGTCCTGGGCGCCCCAGCCGTTGAACACCCAGTCCACGGCGGCGAGTTCGGTGCCGTTCGTGACGAAGGTCGGGCCGATGTCCCGCATCCAGGCGTCGTCGAGCTCGCGCTCGACGAGGTCGACGTCCGGGCCGAGGAGGGCCGCGGCCGACTCCGCGTCGCCGGGCGCGACGACCATCGTGACGGGCTCGAAGCGGCGGACGGCGCGGGCGACCGACGCCCAGGCGGTACGGGCCTCGGCGAGCTCCTCCTCGTTGGTGAAGGTGGGGTTGGGGCTGGGCCAGGCCATCCAGGTGCGCTCGTGGGGGGTCCACTCGGCGGGCATGCGGTACGAGGTCATGGGTCGGGTCCTAGAGGAAGTAGAGGCGGTTGAGGGAGACGGACTCGGCCGCCTCGGAGCGGATCGGAGAGCCGTCGAGCGAGACGAGGCCCGTGCGGTCGTCGACCTGGACGTCACCGACGCGGGAGTTGAACCGCAGATCGGCGGGGCCGATGCCGCGGGTGCCGCGCACGGCGACCCGGCGGCGCCGGGTCGGCATCGCGTCGGAGCCGAGGTCGACGGCGGCCTGGGCGACGAACGCGACGGAGATGTCGGCGGGCGTGGCGCCGTGCGCGCCGAACAGCGGTCCGAGGACGAGCGGTTGGCAGGTGTCGGTGGCGGCGTTCGGATCGCCCACGACCCCCCACGCGGGGAAGCCGTTCTTGATGACCATCTGCGGCTTGGCGCCGAAGAACTCCGGCCGCCACAGCACGATGTCGGCCATCTTCCCGACCTCGATCGAGCCGATCTCGTGGGCGAGGCCGTGGGCGATCGCCGGGTTGATGGTGAGCTTGGCCATGTAGCGCAGCACGCGCGCGTTGTCGTCGTGCGCGCCGTCGCCCTCCATGGGTCCGAGCTCGGCCTTCATCTTCCCGGCCATGGCGAAGGTCCGGCGTACGGTCTCGCCGGCCCTTCCCATCCCCTGCGCGTCGGAGGAGGTGATCCCGATCGCGCCGAGGTCGTGCAGGACGTCCTCCGCGCCCATCGTCCCGGCCCTGATCCGGTCGCGCGCCATGGCGGCGTCGCCGGGCAGGTCGGTCTTCAGGTCGTGGACGGAGACGATCATCCCGTAGTGCTCGGCGACGGCGTCGCGGCCGAAGGGGAGCGTGGGGTTGGTGGAGGAGCCGATGACGTTCGGCACGCCCGCCATCTTCAGGACGTTGGGGACGTGTCCGCCGCCGCAGCCCTCGATGTGGAAGGCGTGGATCGTGCGGCCTTCCAGGACCTTGAGGGTGTCCTCGACCGACAGGCACTCGTTCAGGCCGTCGGAGTGCAGCGCGACCTGGACGTCGTGCTCCTCGGCGACCCGCAGCGCGGTGTCGAGGGCCCGGGTGTGGGCGCCCATGTCCTCGTGGACCTTGAAGCCCGACGCCCCGCCCTCGGCGAGCGCCTCCACCAGCGGCGCCGTGTCGGAGGAGGAGCCGCGGGCGAGGAAGCCGATGTTGACCGGCCAGGCGTCGAAGGCGTTGAAGGCGTGCTTGAGCGCCCAGGGCGAGTTGACGCCGACGCCCCAGACGGGGCCGAACTCCTGGCCGATGATGGTGGTGACGCCGCTGGCGAGCGAGGCCTCCATGATCCGCGGGGAGAGCAGGTGGACGTGGGTGTCGACGGCTCCGGCGGTGGCGATGAGGCCCTCGCCGGAGACGATCGAGGTGCCGGTGCCGACGACGACGTCGACCCCGTCGAGGGTGTCGGGGTTGCCGGCCCGCCCGATGGCGTGGATGCGGCCCTCGCGGATGCCGACGGACACCTTGCGGATGCCCTGCACGGCGTCGATGACCAGGACGTTGCTGATGACGACGTCGCAGGTCTCGCGGACGGCCGCGGCCTTGAGGTGGAGTCCGTCGCGGGCGGTCTTGCCGAAGCCGGCGAGGAACTCGTCGCCGGGCTTCTGGGAGTCGGACTCGACGCGGACGACGAGCCCGGAGTCGCCCAGGACGACACGGTCGCCGGCGCGCGGGCCGTGCACGGATGCGTACTCGTACGGGTCCATCAGTTGCCCTCCTCGTCGGACGTGACTCCCAGGTAGCCGCAGGCCGCCGCGCGCCGCAGGGCCTCTTCCTTCGCGCCGGGCGCGTCCAGCGGGCCGTCGACCAGGCCCGCGAAGCCGATGGCGACGCGGGCGCCGCCGATCGGGACGAGCCCGACCTCGGCCTCGCCGCCCGGGTCGAAGCGGAAGGAGGCTCCGGCCGGGATGGCGAGGCGCATGCCGTAGGCGGCGGCCCGGTCGAAGTCGAGGCGCGGGTTGACCTCGAAGAAGTGGAAGTGGGAGGTGACGCTCACGGGGACCGTCGCCGTGTTCCGCACGGAGAGGGTGAGCGCCGGTTCGGACTCCGGGTGCCCGGGGCCGGGCAGCAGCGCGCCCGGGGCCTCGGGGCCCAGGCCGCCCCCGCCGATCGGGTCGGTGACGACCGCGAGCCGGGAGCCGTCGTCGAAGACGGCTTCGACGTGGATCTCCGTGACCACGTCGGCGACGCCGGGCAGGACGTCGTCGGGGCCGAGGACGGAGCGGGCCGCCTCGATCGCCTCGGCGAGTCGCTTGCCGTCGCGGGCCGCCTCGCAGACGGTGTCCGCGATGAGCGCGGTCGCCTCGGGCACGTTGAGCCGCAGGCCCCGGGCCCGGCGTGCCCGGGCGAGCTCGGCGGCGCCGAAGAGCAACAGCCGATCACGTTCCGTGGGGGTCAGTCTCACGCCCCAAACACCTCCTGCAATTCCGACACGTTTGAGCGACACTCTAAATGTTGAGAAGCGAGCTTCCAAGCATTGACGTCGCCGACAGGCGTAGGTCACATTGAGCGCCGCTCTAAAACTGTCCCCCTCACCCCCGCAGGGAGTCCTCATGCCGATAGAACAGCGCGGAGTCGACACCATCCCCGAGGCGGAACGCACCAGCGGCCCCCGCGACCTCGTCTCGATCCTGCTCGGATCCAACCTCTGTCTGGGGGTGATCGTCTTCGGCTGGCTGCCGGTCTCCTTCGGGCTCGGCTTCTGGGCCTCGGTGACCTCCGTCGTCACCGGCACCCTCGTCGGCGTCGCGGTCACCGCCCCCCTCGCGCTCGTGTCCCTCCGCACCGCGACCAACCTCTCCACCTCCTCCGGCGCCTTCTTCGGCGTCCGCGGCCGGCTCGTCGGCTCCGTGGTCGGGCTGCTGCTCTCGCTGGGCTACACCGCGCTGACCCTCTGGATCGGCGGCGACGTGATGGTGGGCACGCTCGCCCGCCTCGTCGGCCTGCCGACCGGCGGCGCCGTCCACGCCCTCGTCTACGCGTTCCTCGCCGCCTGCACGGTGGTCGGCGCGGTGTACGGCTACCGGCTGCTGCTCCGGCTGAGCAAGGCGCTCGCGATCGGCATGACGGTGCTCCTCGCCATCGGCCTGTTCGCCTACGCCGGGGACTTCACCACGGCCGCCGTCCCGGACACCCCGTACCTGCTCGGCTCCTTCTGGCCGACCTGGCTGCTCTCGGCCGTCGCGGCGGGACTCAGCGGACCGGTCGCCTTCATCACCCTGCTCGGCGACTACACCCGGTACGTCTCCCCCGAGCGGTACAGCGCGAAGACCGTGTGGCGGGCCACCTGCCTGGGCCTGACCGTCGGCCTGCTCGTCCCCCAGCTCTTCGGCACGTTCACCGCCCTGGCGGCGCGCGGCGGCCTGGACTACGCGGGCCCGCTCGTCGCCGCGTCCCCCGTCTGGTACCTCGTACCGCTGCTGATCGCCGCCACCGCCGGCTCCGTCGGCAACGCCGGGCTGATGCTGTACTCGATGGGCCTCGACCTCGACGCGATCCTGCCGAAGGCCACGCGCGCGCGTGCCACCCTCGTCGTCGCGGCGGTGGCGACGGCCTTCGTCTTCGTCGGCCACTTCGCCTCGGACGCCCAGACGGCGATGACCTCGTTCGTGCTGCTGCTCACCGCGATCGGAACCCCCTGGGCGGTGATCACCCTGATCGGGCACGCCCGCTGCGGCGGGACGTACGACCCGGAGGCGCTCCAGGTCTTCAACCAGCGCTCGCGCGGCGGGATCTACTGGTTCTCGGCGGGCTGGCACCCGCGCGCCACCGTCTCCTGGGCGGTCGGCGCGGCGGTCGGCCTGGCCGCGGTGTCGACGCCGCTCTACGAGGGGCCGCTGCTCGCCCTGACGGGCGGGATCGACTGCAGCTTCGTCTTCTCGGGAATCGTGGGCGGCGCGCTGTACGCCGTCCTGACGCCGAACAGGGCTCCCGCGACCGTGACGGCCCCGGAAGCCCTGGCGGCGACGGAGTAGCGGCTACGGAGTAGCGACCACCCCCACCGGCTTACTTGCCGAGCTCGTGCATCCAGCCGTGCACGTCCTCGGCCTTGCCGGTCTGGATGGCGAGCAGCGCCTCGCGCAGCTTCATCGTGACCTCGCCGGGCTCGCCGCCCGACTGCTGCCACTCGCCCCGGGCTGACTTGACCAGTCCGACCGGGGTGATGACGGCGGCGGTGCCGCAGGCGAAGACCTCGGTGAGGGTGCCGTTCTCGGTGTCGGCCTGCCACTGGTCGATGGAGACGCGGGCCTCCTCGGACTCGTAGCCGAGGTCCTGGGCGACCTTGAGGAGCGAGTCGCGGGTGATGCCGGCGAGCAGCGAACCGGTGAGGGTCGGGGTGACGATCTTGTTGCCGTACACGAAGTACAGGTTCATGCCGCCGAGTTCCTCGACCCACTTGTGCTCGACCGCGTCGAGGTAGCAGACCTGGTCGCAGCCCTTGGCCGCCGCCTCGGCCTGCGCGAGCAGGGAGGCCGCGTAGTTGCCGCCGGTCTTGGCGTCGCCGACGCCGCCGGGGACGGCGCGGACGCGGTCCTCCGAGGCCCAGATGGAGACGGGCTTCACGCCACCCGCGAAGTAGGGGCCGGCCGGCGAGGCGATGACGACGAACAGGTACTCGTTGGCCGGGCGGACGCCGAGGCCGACCTCGGTGGCGATCATGAACGGACGCAGGTAGAGCGAGTCCTCGCCGCCGTGCGCCGGAACCCAGTCCTGGTCCTGCCGGACGAGCACGTCACAGGCCTCGACGAAGGTCTCGACCGGCAGCTCGGGCATGCCGAGGCGGTGGGCGGAGGCCTGGAAGCGGCGGGCGTTGGCGTCGGGCCGGAAGGTGGCGACGGAGCCGTCGGGGCGGCGGTAGGCCTTCAGGCCCTCGAAGATCTCCTGCGCGTAGTGCAGGACGTTCGTGGCCGGGTCCAGGGAGAGCGGGCCGTACGGGACGAGCTGGCCGTCGTGCCAGCCGCGGCCCTCGGTCCACCGGATGGTGACCATGTGGTCGGTGAAGTGGCGGCCGAATCCCGGGTTGGCCAGGATCGCCTCGCGCTCCGCGGCGGACAGCGGGCTGGAGGAGGGCTTGAGCTCGATCGTGGGCGTCGTCATGAGTGCGTGTCCTTCACCGGTTGTGATGGGGAGGACCGCGCGCGAACGCCGTCGACGGGGACTGTCGTCCCTGACGGTCGGCGTCCGGGCATGCCCGTATGCCGCGGCCCCACGTTCGATTATCGCTCGCGGGGACCGGTGCGGAAAACGGGTGCGCGCGGTCCGGGGTTCGGGGGGGCGCCCCGCGGCCGCGCATGGGACAGCCGCCGGGCGCTGGTGCGACCCGGCGGCTGCTGTCTGATGTCAGTCGGCGCGGGTCAGCTCGCTACTCGCGCGGCGAGCGCGTCGCCGATCTGGTCCGTCGTGCGGAGGGAGTCGCCGCGCTCGGTGAGGTCGGCCGCGACGGCCTCCTCGACCCGGGCGGCCTCGGCCTCGTAGCCGAGGTGGCGGAGCAGGAGGGCGACGGAGAGGACGGTGGCCGTGGGGTCGGCCTTGCCCTGGCCCGCGATGTCCGGCGCGGAGCCGTGGACCGGCTCGAACATGGACGGGAACTCGCCGCTCGGGTTGATGTTGCCCGAGGCGGCGACGCCGATGCCGCCGGAGACGGCCGCGGCGAGGTCGGTGATGATGTCGCCGAAGAGGTTGTCGGTGACGATCACGTCGAAGCGGGCCGGGTCGGTGACGAGGAAGATCGTCGCGGCGTCGACGTGCAGGTAGTCGGTGGTGACCTCGGGGTACTCCTGGGCCACCTTGTTGAAGGTGTCCGTCCAGAGGTGGCCGGCGAAGGTCAGCACGTTGTTCTTGTGGACCAGGGTCAGCTTCTTGCGCGGGCGGGCCTGGGCGCGGGCGAAGGCGTCCCGGACCACGCGCTCGACACCGAAGGCGGTGTTGACCGAGACCTCGGTGGCGACCTCGTGCGGGGTGCCCTTGCGGATGGTGCCGCCGTTGCCCGTGTACGGACCCTCGGTGCCCTCGCGGACCACGACGAAGTCGATCTCGGGCTGCCCGGCGAGCGGGGTGGCCACGCCGGGGAGCAGCTTCGAGGGACGCAGGTTCACGTGGTGGTCGAAGGCGAAGCGGAGCTTCAGCAGGAAGCCGCGCTCCAGGACGCCGGACGGCACCGACGGGTCGCCGATGGCGCCGAGCAGGATGGCGTCGTGCTTCTTGAGGGAGGCGAGATCGGCGTCGGTGAGGGTCTCACCGGTGGCGTGGTAGCGCTTGGCGCCGAAGTCGTACTCCTCGGTCTCCAGCTTCACGTCCTGGGGAAGGACGGCCGCGAGGATCTTGAGGCCCTGGGCCACGACCTCCTGGCCGATGCCGTCGCCGGGAATGACTGCGAGATTGATGCTGTGAGACATGTCGGCACCCTACTCTTCGTCCCATCGTCTGACACGTTCCGTCCGCCATGTGGACGAAGCGCCATGTCGCGGGACGGGGTCAGAGGCGGGATCAGTGACCGGTGGAGCCGCCGTTGTCACGGCGGTCGAGGGCGCGCTGGAGGGCGGCGGCAGCGTTCTGGCGGGCCTCGTCACTGGGACGGTTGACGGAGTGGCGGACGCGGCGGGCGGTCTGAGCGGCCATGAGGGATCGACTCCTTGAGATCAGTGGTGATCCGGACGTGCGGAGATCAGTGGTGATCGAAGGCGCCGGAAGGGGCGGGGAGCGCCGCCACAGGGGTTGCCTGCACGGGGCGTCGCGCTCTCGACCGCCATTCGCCTGATGAAGCGAGACGTTCGGCTTCTACAAAGCTAGGGCAGGCGCCCTCATCTGTCTCCACAATTACTCGGACTTCCTACTATCTGAGACGGCGATCAACCCTCCGTGTCGCGCGGCTCGCCTATCTAGGTTGCATTCCTACCTAGGTAGTGATCAGATGTGCGCATGGCCGCAGACCGAAGATCCAGCTGGCTCAAGGGAGTCCTCGACCTGCTCGTCCTCTCCTGCCTGACCGATGGAGAGAGCTACGGGTACGAGATCGCGAAGGCGCTCGACGGGGCGGGCCTGGGCGAGATCAAGGGCGGGACGCTCTATCCCGTACTGAACCGCCTGGAGCAGGCCGGTCTGGTGGAGGCCGAGTTCCGCGCCGCCGAGCGCGGGCCCGGGCGCCGCTACTACCGGCTCACCGACCCGGGCCGGGCACACCTCACGGCCGAGAGCGAGGCCTGGTCGGAGTTCCACCGGGCCGTACGGACGCAACTGCACGCAGGGGGAACCGCACCATGACCACCGACGCCTACTTCGCCGAGCTGACCGACGCGCTGCGCGCCGCGGGGGTGCCCGAGGAGCAGATCGCACGGACGACCGACGAGCTGCGCGGGCACCTCGCGGAGACGGGGACCTCACCGGAGGAGGAGTTCGGACCGGCCGAGGGCTTCGCGGCCCGGCTGGGCGGACCCGCCCCGACCCCCGGGGAGCCGGACGGGGCGGCGGAGCGCTGGACGTGGACCGCCGACCTCTTCAACGACCGCCGGATGCTGGACGTCCACGGCGCCCAGGGCTGGGAGGTGGAGGGCCTGGACTCCCTCGGCCGCTTCGTCTGCCGCCGGGCGCCCGGG
The DNA here is from genome assembly GCF_040613865.1 of Streptomyces sp. NPDC006197. Classification (NCBI taxonomy): domain Bacteria; kingdom Bacillati; phylum Actinomycetota; class Actinomycetes; order Kitasatosporales; family Streptomycetaceae; genus Streptomyces; species Streptomyces sp. NPDC006197. The sequence goes on from NZ_JBEXSZ010000039.1 coordinate 29,936, forward strand.
GTCGCGCTCGCCTGGGAGTACCGCCGCGAGGTGATCACCGGCCGCAGGCGGGCCCGTGTCCTCGACGAGCTCACGCCGGAGGGCTGGGAGCTGTGCGGCGAGTGGCTGGTGTACGGCTACTTCAAGCGGCCGCGCGCGGCGACGGCGGGACCGGCGGGCGCCGTGGAGGCGCCGCCGGCCGCCCCGCGCCGGTGGCTGTTCCTCAGCCGCCGGGGCAAGGCGGTGCTCGCGGTGTGGTGCCTCCTGGTCGGCGGCGCGATGACCTCGTTCCTCGTCGGAGGGATCGGGGCCTCCGGGCTCGCGATCACGGTCGCCGTCGCTTCGTCGCTCTCCGCCGCGTACACCTCCCACCTGGAGACGGCCGCGGGCCGCGCCCGGAAGAAGACCACCGAACGGCGCTGACGCGTCCTCACATCACGTCGCCGTCCCGCCAGTCGAAGACCAGCGGGGCGGCGGGGTCCGGCAGGGCCCGGTCGCCGGCGGGGCGCAGGAAGACGAAGCCCTCCTCCTCGGCGAGGCGGACGATCCCCCCGGGCCCGAGCGCTTCGAGGCGCCCCTCCCAGACCCGCCAGCCGCGCGCCCGGTAGAGCGCGGCCCCCTCGTCGGAGGCGCCGAGCGCCCCGAAGGCGTACGCCCCGTCGATCACCCGCTCCAGTCCGGCCATCACCGCGCCGCCGAGCCCCTGACGCCGGCGGTCCTGCCGGACGGCGACCCCTTCCACGTATCCGACGCGGTGCGAGCGGCCGCGGTGGAGCGCCCGGCGCTGCACGACGGCGCCGTGGGCGGCGACGCCCCGCTCGTCCTCGATCCAGGCGTGGACGCCGCCGAGGGTGTGGTCCCAGTCCTCGTCGGAGAAGTCGCCCGCGAAGGCGGTGTCGAGCATCTCGCGTACGGAGCGGAGCCGGGCGGTGCCGAGTTCATGCGTGGGCGCGATCCTCACGGTCATGCCCCACCCTCCCACACTCACCTAACCCCTGACTCGCCATTGACAGGTTAGCCCCGCCCCTGATTGGGTCACTCCATAACCAGTGAGCGACGACTGAGGGGTTAGAACGATGTCCGTGCTGCCGACCCACCACCGCACCGTCACCGTCCGGGGCCACGAGATCGCCTACCGCGAGGCCGGACCGGCCGACGCCCCCGTACTGCTCCTGCTGCACGGCTTCCCCACCAGCTCGCACATGTTCCGCGACCTGATCCCCCTGCTCGCCGACCGGTACCGGCTGATCGCCCCCGACCACCTGGGCTTCGGCCGCAGCGCCGCGCCCTCCGCCGCCGACTTCGACTACACCTTCGCCGGGCTGGCCGCGCTCACCGCCGAGTTCACCGAGGCCCTCGGCCTGGACCGGTTCGCGCTCTACATCCAGGACTACGGCGCCCCCATCGGCCTGCGCCTCGCCCTCGCCCACCCCGAGCGGATCACCGCGATCGTCACCCAGAACGGCAACGCCTACGAGGAGGGCCTCGGCGCCGAGGCCTGGGCCCCGGTCCTCGCCCTGATCGAGGAGCGCACCCCCGAGACCGAGGAGCCGGTCCGCGCCATCCGCTCCCTGGACGGCATCCGGTGGCAGTACGAGACGGGCGTCCCCGCCGCGTACCGGGACCTGCTCAGCCCCGACGCCTGGCACCACGACGCGGCCCTGATGGCCCGCGAGGGCCAGGACGACATCCAGCTGGGCCTGATCGCCGACTACGGCTCCAACTTCGCCCTCTACCCGGCCTTCCAGGAGTACTTCCGCACCTCCCGGGTCCCCCTCCTCGCCGTCTGGGGCGAGGGCGACCAGGTCTTCGTCCCCGCCGGCGCCGAGGCCTTCCGCCGCGACCTCCCGGACGCCGAGATCCACCTGCTGCCCACGGGCCACTTCGCCCTGGAGACCCACGCGCCGGCGATCGCGGAGCTGATCGGCGACTTCCTCAAGCGTCACGCGGGGGAATGAGAACCGCCCCCGTCCTGGATTGGGGGGCCAGGAGGGGGGCGGTGATCAGGGGCCGCTCACGCGGCGGGGGCGTCAGCCCATGTGCGGGTAGCCGTACTCGGTCGGCGGGACCAGCGTCTCCTTGATGGCGCGGGTCAGCGTCCAGCGCATCAGGTTCTGCGGGGCGCCGGCCTTGTCGTTGGTGCCGGAGGCGCGGCCGCCGCCGAAGGGCTGCTGGCCGACGACGGCGCCGGTCGACTTGTCGTTGATGTAGAAGTTGCCCGCGGCGAAGCGGAGCTTCTCCATCGTGTACGCGGCGGCCGCGCGGTCGCCGGAGATGACCGAGCCGGTGAGGGCGTAGTCCGAGACCGACTCCATCTGGGTCAGCATCTCGTCGTACTTCTCGTCCTCGTAGACGTGGATCGCGAGGATCGGGCCGAAGTACTCGGCCTTGAAGACCTCGTTCTCCGGGTCGTCGCAGACGATGACGGTCGGGCGGACGAAGTAGCCCACCGAGTCGTCGTAGGTGCCGCCGGCGATGATCGTGCAGCTCGGGTCGGCCGCGGCACGGTCGATCGCCGCCTTGTTCTTGGCGAACGAGCGCTCGTCGATGACGGCGCCGATGAAGTTCGACAGGTCGGTGACGTCACCCATGGTGATGCCGTCGACCTCGGCCGCGAACTCCTCCTTGAAGCCGTCGTTCCAGATCGACGCCGGGACGTAGGCGCGGGAGGACGCGGAGCACTTCTGGCCCTGGAACTCGAAGGAGCCGCGGGTCAGCGCGGTCTTCAGGACGGCGCGGTCGGCGCTGGGGTGGGCGACGACGAAGTCCTTGCCGCCGGTCTCGCCGACGATCCGCGGGTACGAGCGGTACTTCTCGATGTTGTTGCCGACCGTCTTCCACAGGTGCTGGAAGGTCTTGGTCGAGCCGGTGAAGTGGATGCCGGCCAGGTCGCGGTGGTTCAGGGCCACCTCGGAGACGGCGATGCCGTCGCCGGTCACCAGGTTGATGACGCCCTTCGGCAGGCCGGCCTCCTCCAGGAGCTCCATGAGGAGCACCGCGGAGTGGGTCTGCGTCGGGGACGGCTTCCAGACCACCACGTTGCCCATGAGGGCGGGGGCGGTGGGCAGGTTGCCCGCGATGGCGGTGAAGTTGAAGGGGGTGATCGCGTAGACGAAGCCCTCCAGCGGGCGGTGGTCCAGACGGTTCCACACGCCCGGGGAGTTCGCCGGCGGCTGCTCGGCGAGGATCTGGCGGGCGTACGCCACGTTGAAGCGCCAGAAGTCGACGAGCTCGCACGGGGTGTCGATCTCGGCCTGCTGGGCGGTCTTGGACTGGCCGAGCATGGTGGACGCGGCCAGCGTCTCGCGCCACGGGCCGGCGAGCAGCTCGGCGGCGCGCAGGATGATCGCGGCGCGGTCGTCGAAGGACATCGCGCGCCAGGCCGGGGCGGCGGCCAGGGCGGCGTCGATGGCGTCCTGGGCGTCCTGCTCGGTGGCGCCGCGGAAGGTGCCGATGACGGCCTGGTGGTTGTGCGGCTGGACGACCTTGAACTCCTCGCCGCCGCCCATGCGCTTCACGCCGCCGATGGTCATCGGCAGCTCGCGCGGGTTCTCGGCCAGCTCCTTGAGCTTGGTCTCCAGACGGGAGCGCTCGGGGGAACCGGGGGCGTAGCTGTGCACCGGCTCGTTGACCGGAGCGGGGACCTGGGTGACAGCGTCCATGAGTCTCGTAACTCCTTGTGAGAGGTGGGCTCAGCCCTTGGTGAGGATGGAGCGGACGAAGAAGAGGAGGTTGGCCGGCTTCTCCGCGAGGCGGCGCATGAAGTAGCCGTACCAGTCGGTGCCGTACGCGGTGTAGACGCGCATGCGGTGGCCCTCGGCGGCGAGCCGGTTCTGCTCCTCGCTGCGGATGCCGTACAGCATCTGGAACTCGTACTCGTCCAGCTTGCGCCCGGCGCGGCGGGCCAGCTCCTGGCCGATGGAGATCAGGCGCGGGTCGTGCGAGCCGATCATCGGGTAGCCCTCGCCGTCCATCAGGATCTTCATGATCCGGACGTACGCCTTGTCGATCTCGGGCTTGTCCTGGAGGGCGACGGAGGCGGGCTCCTTGTAGGCGCCCTTCACGATCCGGACGCGGGAGCCGTTCGCGGCGAGGCGACGGGCGTCGTCCTCGGTGCGGAAGAGGTAGGCCTGGATGACGCAGCCGGTCTGCGGGAAGTCCTTCCGCAGCTCCTCGTGGATGGCGAACATCGAGTCGAGGGTGGTGTGGTCCTCGGCGTCCAGGGTGACGGTGGTGCCGATCTCGGCGGCGGCCGCGACGACCGGGCGGACGTTCGCGAGGGCCAGCTCGTGGCCGTTCTCCAGGGACTGGCCGAACATCGACAGCTTCACGGACATCTCGGCGCGGGGGCCGAGGCCCAGCTCCTTGAGGCGGCCGATGAGCTCCAGGTAGGCGTCCCGGGCGGCGTACGACTGCTCGACGGTGGTGATGTCCTCACCGACGACGTCGAGGGTGACCTCCAGGCCGCGGCCGCTCAGCTCGGAGACGATCGGGACGACGTCGTCGACCGTCTCGCCGGCGATGAAGCGGGCGACGACCTGCTTGGTCCCGGGGGCGGCCGAAACGAGACGGCGCATCTTGTCGCTGCGCGACGCGGCGAGGATCACGGGACCCAGCACGGGGACCTCCAGAAGGACAGGGTGACGAAGAATGCCGTACCCGCTCATTCGAAAGAAAACGGGAACAGCACGAAGAACCACCGTGAAACCTATGGATCGCTCCGATCGTCCGCCATCTACAGCTGTCACGCATCCGTGCACGACGTCTCATACACATGTCTGAGAGGGTGCGAGAATGGCGCTGTGAAGGGCGATTACCAAGAACTGGTGGACGAGATCTCGGCGCTCCTCGGCGCCCCGGCGACGCTGGAGAACCGCGATTTCGGCCTGATCGCCTTCGGCGCCCACGACAGCGACGACGACACCGCGATGGACCCCGTCCGGACGCGGTCGATCCTGACCCGGAAGTCGACCCCGGCGGTCCGCGCCTGGTTCGAGGGCTTCGGCATCACCCGGGCGACCGGCCCGGTCCGCATCCCGGCCGCCCCGGACGCCGGCGTCTTCCGGGACCGCATCTGTCTCCCCGTACGCCACCGGGGCGTCGTCCTCGGGTACGTCTGGCTGCTCGACGCCGAGCCCGGTCCCACGCCCGCCCGGCTCACGGCCGCGATGGAGGTCGCCGCCCGGATCGGCGACCTCCTCGCCGACGAGGAGCGCGCGGACGCCGACCTCTCGCGCGAGTTCGCCGCGGCCCTGACCGCCGGGCGCGGCTGGCAGAGCGACATGGCCGTCGCGGCGCTACGGGCGGCCCTGGGCCCCAGCGCGGACGGCCTGCACACCGTCGTCTGCGTGACCCCCTGGCAGGGCGAGGCCCCTTCGGTCCGGGCGGTCCCCGCCGCGGCCGCGGTCGCCACGGTCCCCGAGGGCGAGTCCCTCGCCGTCCTCGTACGGCTGCGCACCGCCGAGGACCTCTCCCCCGCCCACGCGGCCGCCGACCGGCTGCGGGCCGCCGCCCCGGCCGGCATCGCGTCCCCCCGCCGGGGCCTCGCGGAGCTCGCGGCGGCCTGGCGCGAAGCCAACACGGCGGCCCGTGCCGCCACGGCACAGCCGACGCTCGGCCCCGTCGCGGAGTGGACCGGCATCGGCCCGTACCGCCTGCTCGCGGCGCTCTACCACCCCGAGGTCGACCCCGTCGTCGCCCCCCTGCTCGCCCCCGCCCACGCCGAACTGGCCCGCACCGCCGAAGCGTTCCTCGACAACGCGGGCCAGGCGGGCCGCACGGCGGCGGCCCTGGGCATCCACCGCCAGACCCTGTACTACCGGCTGTCCCGGGTCGAACAGCTCACGGGCCTGGACCTGGACGCCGGCGAGGACCGGCTGCTGCTCCACATGTCCCTGAAGTCCGCCCGGCTCTGACGCCCTGCTCTGACGGCCTGCTCTGACGGCCGGCTCCGACCCCCAGGCTCCGGCCGCCGCCAGGCTCCGACCGCCTCGCTCGACCGCCCGGTTGCCACCGCCGAACGACCGCCCCTGCGAGCCGGTTTATAAGATCTCCCCATGACCACGGGGAGTTGGGCGGCGGCGCCGACGCGGACGGAGCGACTGCTGTACGAGGCGGGGGCCCGCGGCGACCGGGCGGCCGTCCTGGCCGTCCTCGGCGGGGCCCGCCTCTACGTGCTCCAGGCCCGGGTGCACGCCGACGCCCCCGGGTACGTCCCGCCCCTCCCCTCCCAGCGCGACAAGGCCGCCCGGCGCACCGTCGTACCCGTGCTGACCGAGGGCATGCTGCCGCCCTGGCACCCCGACTGGGTGTTCCAGCAGACCACGCTTCCCCGGCTCGCCGCCGCCTGGCAGCACGACCGGTGGTGGCTCGCGGTCAACCCGGGCACCCCGTACGAGGCCGCGCTCCCCGCCCGGGCCGCCGACCGGCGGGCCTGGCAGGAGGCGGGCGCGCGGGGCGGCGGACCCACCCGGCTGCGGCTGCTCACCCACGCCGGAGAGCAGCTGCACGGACCGGTCGCGCACGCCCTCGCGCTCGGCGCGCACCTCGCCGTGCTCAACGGCCTGGTGTGGAACGGGCTCCGCGCCCAGTACGAGGACTACCCCTCCGACGTCGCCCGGCTGCGCCACCCCTGGGCCGTCCACCACCGGGCGGGCTTCCGGGACACGCTGCGGACCCTGATCGCCACCCGGCTCGTCGGCCGGGTCCCCGAGTCCGTCCTGGGGATCAGGCGCACCCTGACCGCCCGGCTGGGCGCGGCGCCCAGCGGCGAGCAGTGGGCGGCGGCGGTCGGCACCGCGTCCGAGCGGGACGACCGCTACGGCGAGGACCCGGCGGAGGCCAGGGAGTTCCTGCGCCGGATCACCCACTACGAGGAGCGGTTCCGCGCCGACGGCCTGCTGCCGCCGGACGGCCGGGTCGACACCCTCGCCGCCTTCGACCACGGCCGCGCCGTGAACGTCGTACGGCTCGCGCTCGGCGCCCGGTACTGCGATCCGCAGGAGGCCGAGGAGTCCGTCCTGAGGGTCCTCGAAGCCGCCCGGCGGGTGTACGGCTCCTGGGAGGAGTTCTCGCTCGGCTACGTCCTCGCCCGGCTGATCCACTTCGACGAGGGCGACCCCGAGCCGATGTACCAGGAGTCGCTCGCCCTCCACCGCGCCCTCACCCAGGACCCTTCGAGCCCCTACCGGAACATCCCGTGGTCATGAGCCCCCGCCGCAAGCCCGCGCCGCCGGGCGCCTCCTGGACCCCGCCGTCCGAGACCGAGCAGCTGCTCCACGAGGCGGGGCTGCGCGGCGACTTCGCGGAGCAGATCCGTGTCCTCGCGGACGCCGAGCTGTTCATCGGCGCCCTCAAGTCCGACGTGGACGCCCGCCCGGACAACGTCTACTGGCCGCCCCAGCAGCTGCCGAAGGGGCTCGTCGCCCGGGCGCTCCTCACCCGCGGGATGCTGCCGCCCTGGCATCCGGAGTGGGTGTTCCACGCGGTCACCCTCCGCTGGGTCGCCGAGTTCGGCTGGTCCGACCACCGTCTCCTCCTCGCGGTCAACAGCGGCACGCCCGCGCAGCTGCTGCTGCCCACCACGCCCGAGCACCGCGCGGGATGGCTGCGCGCGTACGCGGAGCGGGAGCGGGGTTCGGGCGACCGGCTGGTGGCCCTGCGCCACGGGCCGCTGCACGGGCCGCTCGCCTTCGGCCTCGCCTGTGGCGGTCATCTGGCCTTCGGCAACGGCGTCCCCTGGAACGACGTCGGCTCCGTCTACATGGGCTACACCCACGAGCTCGACACCCTCCGCGAAGGCTGGGGCGTCACCGACCGGGCCGGCTGGCGCAAGCAGCTCGACGCGCTCCTCGACGGGCGCAACAGCCCGCCCGAGCCGGACTTCGCCCTCCGGGTCCGCGAGGAGCTGCGGCTCGCACGCGGTGCGGTGCCCTCGCCCGACGAGTGGCGCGAGACGGCCGCGGGACACGCCCAGGACCTGGGCGCGGGCCCGGCGGCGGTGCGGCACATCGAGGAGCTCGTACGCCGCATCGTGCGCTACGAGGCCCGGTTCCGGGCCGAGGGGCTGCTGCCGCCGGAGGGCCGGGTGCGCAGGACGGTCGCGTACGACTACGGGCGTGCGGTGAACCTCACCCGCTGGGGCCTGTCGGCCCGCTTCTGCGCGCCCCCCGAGGCCGAACAGGCGATCGTGCACGCGGGGGCGCTGGCCCGGTCGGCGTACGGGTCGTGGGAGGAGTACTCGGCGGGGTACGCGCTGGGGAGGGTGCTGCGGTTCGACGGGGAGGAGTACGGACGGTTCCACGAGCAGAACGTGGCCGCCCACCGCGCCCTGACGGCGCACGAGGGCAGCCCCTGGCGCAACATCCCGTGGCGCTGAGCCGGTCCCGTCACTCCCCCATCAGGACCTTGAGCCCCTCCGTGAGGTCGTCCGCGCTCGGCGCGGTGTCCGGGTCGACCATCCACTGGATCATGACCCCGGTCGCCAGGGCCTGGAGCAGCAGTCCGGCCACCCGGGCCTTCTCCGGGTCCGCCTCCGGGTCGATGCCGAGCATGCCCTCGGCGATGCCGAGCCGGCCCTCCCGCTGCGGCTCCTTGATCGCCTCGCGCAGCTTCTCGTCGTCGTCGAGGCGGGTGACGACCTCGGTCTGGAGCTTCCAGACGGGGCGGCTGGCCTCGGCGGCGCCGATGAGCCGGGCCCAGACGGCGTGGAAGCGCTCGTACGGATCGGCCGGCAGCTCCGGGGCGCCGCCGTCGCCCTCCGGGCTGACCCGCTCACCCCACTCCTCGGTGACGGCCAGGAAGGCCTGCTGGAGCAGGGCGTCCTTGGAGCCGTAGTGGTAGCCGATGGAGGCGAGGTTGGTGCCCGAGGCGGCGACGATGTCGCGCGCCGTGGTGCGCCCGTACCCCTTCTCCAGGAGGCAGCGCTTGGCGCCTTCGAGCAGGTCTTCCTTGTGTCCCATGACAGCACTGTACCCGGCCGCTAGACGCTTGTGTAAGACGAGTGTCTAGTGACCGGGTACGAGAGGCGTGCGTCAGATCAGGTTGACCGAGCGGGCCGAGGCCGCGCCGATCTCCTCCGCGATCTCCGCGAGCACCGGGGCCGGCAGCGTGTCGTCGACGGTGAGCACGACGAGCGCCTCGCCGCCCTCCTCCGCGCGGGAGACCTGCATGCCGGCGATGTTCAGACCGGCCTCGCCGAGGATCCGGCCGACCGTGCCGACGACGCCCGGGCGGTCCTCGTAGCGCAGCACGACCATGTGGTCCGCGAGCGCGAGGTCCACGTCGTAGTCGCCGACCGCGACGATCTTCTGCAGGTGCTTCGGGCCCGCGAGCGTGCCGGAGACCGAGATCTCCTGGCCGTCGGAGAGCGTGCCGCGCACGGTGACCATGTTGCGGTGGTCGGGCGACTCGGAGCTCGTCGTCAGACGCACCTCGACACCGCGCTCCTGCGCGAACAGCGGGGCGTTGACGTACGACACGGTCTCGTCGACCACGTCCTCGAACACGCCCTTGAGCGCCGAGAGTTCGAGCACCTTCACGTCGTGCTGGGTGATCTCGCCGTAGACCTCGACGTCGAGGCGGGCCGCGACCTCGCCCGCGAGCGCGGTGAAGATCCGGCCGAGCTTCTCGGCGAGCGGCAGACCCGGCTTCACGTCCTCCGCGATGACACCGCCCTGGACGTTGACCGCGTCCGGGACCAGCTCGCCCGCGAGCGCCAGGCGCACCGACCTGGCGACCGCGATGCCGGCCTTCTCCTGGGCCTCGTCCGTGGAGGCGCCGAGGTGCGGGGTGCAGACGACCTGGTCGAGCTCGAAGAGCGGGGAGTCCGTGCAGGGCTCCTTCGCGTACACGTCGAGGCCCGCGCCGGCGACCCGGCCCTCCTTGATCGCCGAGTACAGCGCGGCCTCGTCCACGATCCCGCCGCGCGCGGCGTTGACGATGCGGACGGAGGGCTTGACCTTGTGCAGCGCCTCGTCGCCGATGAGACCGATGGTCTCCGGGGTCTTCGGCAGGTGGACGGTGATGAAGTCGGCGACCTCCAGGAGCTCGTCCAGGGCCAGCAGCTTCACCCCCATCTGGGCGGCGCGGGCCGGCTGCACGTAGGGGTCGTACGCGACGATCTTCATGCCGAAGGCGGACATGCGCTGGGCGACCAGGACGCCGATGCGGCCGAGGCCGACGACACCGAGGGTCTTCTCGCTGAGCTCGACGCCCGTGTACTTCGAGCGCTTCCACTCGCCGTTCTTGAGCGCGGTGTTGGCCTGCGGGATGTTGCGCGCGGTGGCGACGAGCAGGCCGCAGGCGAGCTCGGCCGCGGTCACGATGTTCGACGTGGGGGCGTTCACGACCATCACGCCGGCCTTGGTGGCGGCGGAGACGTCGACGTTGTCCAGTCCGACACCGGCGCGGGCGACGACCCGCAGCTTCTCGGCGGCGGCGATGGCCTCGGCGTCGACCTTGGTCGCGGAGCGGACCAGGATCGCGTCCACATCGGCGATGGCGGGGATCAGCTCGGCCCGGTCGGCGCCGTTGCAGTGCCGGATCTCGAAGTCCGGTCCCAGGGCGTCGACGGTGGCGGGCGACAGCTCTTCAGCGATGAGTACGACAGGTTTCGAGCTCACGTGAGTCCTCACAGGTCCAGTGCGGACGGCCGTCCCGACGGCCGCAGGCGGTGGAGGGGGCTTGCCGCGTGAAAGCGCACGACGCTGTGGGCCTGACGCGTATGTTGTTGAGAAGTGTAGTGGTGCACCGGCGCACTTCATGCGCCTCGTTGGAAGGATCACCCGTCCGTGGTTGGACGGGGTGTCCAACGATGCGGGAAGGGGCCGGACGGTGTGTCCGGCCCCCACCCGGAAGGCTTACGCCTCCTCGTCGTTCACCCAGCTCATGAGCTTGCGCAGCTCCTTGCCGGTGGTCTCCAGGAGGTGGTTGGCGTCCTGGGTCTTGTACTCGTTGTACTTCTTCAGACCGCCGTGGTACTCGGCCATCCACTCCTTGGCGAAGGTGCCGTCCTGGATCTCCGCGAGGACCTTCTTCATCTCGGCCTTGGTGGCGTCGGTGATGATCCGCGGGCCGGTGACGTAGTCGCCCCACTCGGCGGTCTCGGAGACCGACCAGCGCATCTTCTCCAGGCCGCCCTCGTACATGAGGTCGACGATGAGCTTCAGCTCGTGCAGGCACTCGAAGTAGGCGATCTCCGGCTGGTAGCCGGCCTCGGTCAGGGTCTCGAAGCCCGCCTTGACCAGAGCCGCGGTGCCACCGCAGAGGACGGCCTGCTCGCCGAAGAGGTCGGTCTCGGTCTCCTCGGTGAAGGTCGTCTTGATGACGCCGGCACGGGTGCCGCCGATGCCCTTGGCGTACGACAGGGCCAGCGCGAAGGCGTTGCCGGTGGCGTCCTGCTCGACGGCCGCGATGCACGGGACGCCGCGGCCCTCCTCGTACTGACGGCGGACCAGGTGGCCCGGGCCCTTCGGGGCGACCAGGGCGACGTCGATGCCCTCGGGCACCTTGATGAAGCCGTAGCGGACGTTCAGGCCGTGGCCGAAGAAGAGCGCGTCGCCCTCCTTCAGGTGGTCCTTGATGGACTCCTCGTAGACCTGGGCCTGGATCGGGTCCGGCGTCAGGATCATGATGAGGTCGGCCTCTTCCGCCGCCTGGGCGACGGAGACGACCCGCAGGCCCTGCTCCTCGGCCTTGGCCTTGGACTTCGAGCCCTCCTGCAGACCGACGCGGACGTCGACACCGGAGTCACGGAGCGACAGCGCGTGGGCGTGGCCCTGGCTGCCGTAACCGATCACCGCGACCTTGCGGCCCTGGATGATGGACAGGTCGGCGTCGTCGTCGTAGAACAGCTCGGCCACTGGATTCTCCTTGAGGTGCTGGTGTTGCGTCCCACCGTACGGCGGGGAGCGGGAGGAAAGTTTTCGGGTCTCGTCAGTCGGACCGCCGGTCGGACCGGCGGTCTCGCGCGGTTGACGTCAGGCGCTGCGGTCGAGGGCCCGCAGGGACCGGTCCGTGATGGACCGGGCACCACGCCCTATGGCGATCGTGCCGGACTGCACGAGCTCCTTGACGCCGAACTGCTCCAGCATCTTGAGCATGGCGTCGAGCTTGTCACTCGAACCGGTGGCCTCGATGGTGACCGCCTCGGGCGAGACGTCCACGGTCTTGGCGCGGAACAGCTGCACGATCTCGACGATCTGGGAGCGGGTCTCGTTGTCGGCGCGGACCTTCACCAGGACGAGCTCGCGCTGGATCGCGGCGCTGGGCTCGAGTTCGACGATCTTCAGGACGTTGACCAGCTTGTTGAGCTGCTTGGTCACCTGCTCCAGGGGCAGGTCCTCGACATTGACCACGATGGTGATGCGGGAGATGTCGGGGTGCTCGGTGACGCCCACGGCGAGCGAGTCGATGTTGAAGCCGCGGCGGGAGAACAGGGCGGCGATCCGGGCGAGGATGCCGGGCGTGTTCTCGACGAGAACGGAGAGCGTGTGCTTGGTGGACATGTCTGGGTCTCTTCCTTTTCGCTCTGCGCGCTCAGTCGTCTTCGCCGTCGCCGAAGTCGGGGCGGACGCCCCGCGCGGCCATGACCTCGTCGTTCGAGGTGCCGGCGGCGACCATCGGCCAGACCTGCGCGTCCTCGTGGACGATGAAGTCGATCACGACCGGACGGTCGTTGATCGCGTTGGCCTCGGCGATGACCTTGTCCAGGTCGGCCGGGTCCTCACAGCGCAGGGCGACGCAGCCCATCGCCTCGGAGAGCTTGACGAAGTCCGGGACGCGCGTGCCCTTGTTCGCCTGGATGTCGTCCGGGCCGGAGTGCAGGACCGTGTTGGAGTAGCGCTGGTTGTAGAACAGCGTCTGCCACTGCCGCACCATGCCCAGGGCGCCGTTGTTGATGATGGCGACCTTGATCGGGATGTTGTTCAGGGCGCAGGTGACCAGCTCCTGGTTGGTCATCTGGAAGCAGCCGTCACCGTCGACCGCCCAGACCGTGCGGTCGGGCATGCCGGCCTTGGCGCCCATCGCCGCCGGGACCGCGTAACCCATGGTCCCCGCGCCGCCGGAGTTCAGCCAGGTGGCCGGCTGCTCGTAGTTGATGAAGTGCGCGGCCCACATCTGGTGCTGGCCCACGCCGGCGGCGAAGATCGTGCCCTCGGGGGCGAGCTGGCCGATGCGCTGGATGACCTGCTGCGGCGACAGCGAACCGTCCTCCGGCAGGTCGTAGCCGAGCGGGTAGGTCTCGCGCCAGCGGCTCAGGTCCGACCACCAGGCGGTGTAGTCGCCCTTGTTGCCCTCGCTGTGCTCGGCCTGGACGGCCTGGACCAGGTCGGCGATGACCTCGCGGGCGTCACCGACGATCGGGACGTCGGCGGCGCGGTTCTTGCCGATCTCGGCCGGGTCGATGTCCGCGTGGACGATCTTGGCGTACGGGGCGAAGCTGTCGAGCCTGCCGGTGACGCGGTCGTCGAAGCGGGCGCCGAGGGCGACGATCAGGTCGGCCTTCTGCAGCGCGGTGACGGCGGTGACGGCACCGTGCATGCCCGGCATGCCGACGTGCAGCGGGTGCGAGTCGGGGAAGGCGCCCAGCGCCATCAGGGTGGTGGTGACCGGGGCGCCGGTCAGCTCGGCGAGGATCTTCAGCTCGGCGGTGGCGCCGGCCTTGATGACGCCGCCGCCGACGTACAGGACCGGCCGCTTGGCGGCGGTGATCAGCTTCGCGGCCTCGCGGATCTGCTTGGCGTGCGGCTTGGTCACCGGGCGGTAGCCGGGCAGGTCGGTGTGCGGCGGCCAGCTGAAGGTGGTCTTCGCCTGCAGCGCGTCCTTGGCGATGTCGACCAGGACCGGGCCCGGGCGGCCGGTGGAGGCGATGTGGAAGGCCTCGGCGATCGTCCGCGGGATGTCCTCGGCCTTGGTGACGAGGAAGTTGTGCTTGGTGATCGGCATCGTGATGCCGCAGATGTCCGCCTCCTGGAAGGCGTCCGTGCCGATCGCCTTCGAGGCGACCTGGCCGGTGATCGCGACGAGCGGGACCGAGTCCATGTGCGCGTCGGCGATGGGGGTGACCAGGTTGGTCGCGCCGGGGCCGGAGGTCGCCATGCAGACGCCGACCTTGCCGGTCGCCTGGGCGTAACCGGTGGCGGCGTGGCCCGCCCCCTGCTCGTGGCGGACGAGGATGTGACGCACCCGCTGCGAGTCCATCATCGGGTCGTAGGCGGGGAGGATCGCGCCGCCGGGGATGCCGAAGACGGTGTCGGCGCCCACTTCCTCGAGAGAACGGATGAGGGACTGCGCACCCGTGACGTGCTCGACGGTGGTGGCGGGCGTCGCGCCGTTACGGGGCCGCGGCTGCGGATGGTGCCCGGTGGCCTGCTCGGTCATCAGCATCTCTTCTCGAGGCAGAGGGTTTTTGCGAGGTGTTTTGCGGGGTTTTGCTGCGTTTTTGGGATGAGCCGGTGCAACAAAAAACCCCTCGTGCCGTGAGGCAAGCGAGGGGAGCGCGTCGGGTGCGTTCTCAGCGGGGCCTACAGGGCCCTGCTTCAGCCGACGCGCTTTCCAAGTACGAGAATTCGGGTGCGCATGGCACTGACCCTCCCTCTCCGCCCTCGTCACTGTCAAGTGGGTGGGACAGGCGTCTCAGCATTTGGGCGAATCGGGGGACGGTTTCCGACACGGACGGGGACCGCTCCGGGCAGCGGGTACTCGTCCCGTACGAGGGCCCTGCGCAGCCGGTACTCGTCGAGCGGGCCCGAGAAGGCCATGCCCTGGGCGTGGCTGCAGCCCATCGCGCGCAGGGCGATGACCTGCTCCGGGACGTCGACGCCCTCGGCGACGGTCTGCAGGCCGAGCTCGTCGGCGATGCGCAGCACCCCGCGCGTGATCTTGCGGAGCCGGGCCGACTCGACCACGCCTTCGACGAGGCCCCGGTCCAGCTTCAGTATGTCCACGGGGAGCCTCCGCAGGGCGTTGATCGCCATGTGTCCGCTGCCGAACCCGTCGAGCGCGATCCGCACCCCGAGCCGGCGCAGCGTGATCAGGCGCTGTTCCAGCTCGTCGAGCGAGGTCCGGGGGTCGCTGTCGGCGAGCTCGACGATCAGCGAGCCGGACGGCAGCCCGTGCCGGGTGAGCAGCGACTCGATCGAGCCGAGCGGCAGCGAGCGGTCCAGGAGGCGCCGGGCGGAGAGCCGGATGGAGACGGGCGTACGGTGGCCGGTTCCCGCCCGCTCGGCGGCCTGCTTCACGGCTTCCTCCAGGAGCCAGCGGCCGAGCTCGGCGGTGCGCTCGCCGTCGTCGGTGACGCGGAGGTACTCGGCCGGGGTGAAGAGGATGCCCTGGCTGGAGCGCCAGCGCGCCTGGGCGCTGACGGCGGAGATCCGGCCGGTGGCGAGGTCGACGACCGGCTGGTGGAGCAGGGCGAACTCGCCGTCGTGGAGGGCTGTGCGCAGCCGGGCTGCCAGCTCGGTCCGCCGGACCACCTCGGCCTGCATCTGCGGGGCGTAGAGCTCGACGCGGTCCTTGCCGGCGGCCTTGGCGCGGTACATGGCCAGGTCGGCGTTGCGCAGCAGGTCGCCGGCCTCCATGCCGGGTTCGGCGAAGGCGACGCCGATGGAGGCGGCGACCCGCACCTCGTTGCCCCCGTCGACGCGGTAGGGCTGGGAGAGGGTGAGCCGGAGCCGGTCGGCGATCTCCTGGACCTGGTTGCGGCGGGCCGTCCGGTCGCGGCCGCCGTCGCCGAGGATGAGGGCGGCGAACTCGTCGCCGCCGAGCCGGGCGGCGGTGTCCCCGGCCCGTACGGAGTCGTGGAGGCGGCGCGCGGCCTGGACGAGGAGGTCGTCCCCGGCCTGGTGGCCGAGGCGGTCGTTGACCCCCTTGAAGCCGTCGAGGTCGATGAAGAGCACGGCGGCGCCGGGGTCGGAGGAGCGGCGGCCGCCGAGCGCCTGGCGGACCCGGCGGGTGAACAGGGCCCGGTTGGGCAGGTCGGTGAGCGGGTCGTGCTCGGCGTTGTGCTGGAGCTGGGCCTGGAGGCGGACCCGTTCGGTGACGTCCCGGCTGTTGAAGATCAGGCCGCCCTGGTGCCGGTTGACGGTCGACTCGACGTTGAGCCAGTCGCCGCGGCCCGAGCGGAAGCGGCACTCGATGCGGGTGGTGGGCTCCTCGGCCGGCGAGGCGGCCAGGAAGCGCCGCACCTCGTGGACGACGGCTCCGAGGTCCTCGGGGTGGATGAGGGAGGCGAGCTCGGAGCCGATGAGCTCGTCGGCGTCGCGTCCGTACACGCCGGAGGCGGCCGGGCTGACGTAGCGGAGCGTCCCGGTGGGCGCGGCGATCATGATGACGTCGCTGGAGCCCTGCACGAGTGACCTGAAGTGGTTCTCCTTCTGGGCCAGTTCGTGGGTGAGGGCGATGTTGTCGAGGAGCATGATGCCCTGCCGTACGACGAGGGCGAGGACGACCGTGCAGCCGGTGAGGACGACGACGCGGTCGACCCGGCGTCCCTCGACGACGTTGTAGAGGATGCCGAGGGTGCAGACCGCCGCGGCGAGGTACGGGGTGAGGGCGGCGAGCGAGCCGGCGAGCGGGCGGCTGTGGAGCCACGGGCCGCGCGCGGCGGCCGCGGCGTCCGGCGGGCGGCGCACCCCCCAGGGGGCGTAGGCGAGCAGCAGCGAGCCGGCGAACCAGCCGGCGTCGAGGAGCTGGCCGGAGGCGTAGTTCTCGCGGAGCAGGGGCGAGGTGAACAGGGCGTCGCACAGCACGGTCAGGGCGAGCGCGGCGATCGCGGTGTTCGTCGCGGAGCGGTTCGCCTGCGAGCGCCGGAAGTGCAGGACGAGGACCATGCTGACGAGCACGATGTCGAGCAGCGGGTACGCGAGGGACAGCGCGGCCTGGGCGACGGACTCGCCCTCGAAGTGCGCGGTGCGGGCGAGGGCGAGGCTCCAGGAGAGCGTGAGCAGGGAGCCGCCGATGAGCCAGGCGTCGAGCCCCAGGCACACCCAGCCGGCCCGGGTGACGGGCTTCTTGGCGAGGACGAGGAGGCCCACGACGGCGGGCGGCGCGAAGAGTAAGAAGCAGAGGTCGGCGACGGAGGAGTCCGGCACGTCGGTGCGGAGCACGACCTCGTACCAGCCCCATACGGCGTTTCCCGCGGCTGCCATAAAGGAGGAGAACGCGAAGAGCAGCCAGGCCGGGCGGGCGCCGTCGTGGTGCGCGCGCCCGTAGAGGAAGCAGGAGACGGCGGCGGTGAAGGCGGCGGCGCTGAGCCCGAAGTCGCCCATGAAGAGCGCCAGTCGGGGGGAGCCCCAGCCGAGGGAGGCGCCGGTGGTGTAGCCCGCGCAGACGAGTCCGAGGGCGATCTGGGCGACGGCCCCGCCGAGGCGGGGGCGCTCGGGGTCCGGGTGGCCGGAGCCTCCGCCGACGGGGCGGCGCGTGATGACCGCCCCGGGCGCGCTCACGGGATCCTCCGGTGCCGCGCCGCCGCACCCGGCCGCGTCGTGCGGCCGCGCCGCCGGTTCGCCGACACCCCCGGGGGCGTGCCCGTCACAGCCGTGGGCATCGGGGCCTTGGACCTCGCGGTCGCGGGCCTCAAGGTCGTGGGCCTCGCGATCGTGGGCCTCAAGGTCGTGGGCCTCGCGATCGCGGGCGGCGAGGTCGGGGGGCTCAAGGTCGCGGGCCTCGCGGGCGTAGGCCTCGCGATCGTGGGCCTCAAGGTCGCGGGCCTCGCGGTCGGGGGCGTCCCGTCCGGTGTCCCGCGGCGTGGTGGCGCGTGACACCCGGTCCGGCGCCGCCTGGTCCGGCACCGAGTGCGCGAGGCCTCCGGCGAGGCGTGGAAGGCTCGCCGGCAGCGGCGTCGCCGCGTCGGATCGTCGGTCCTCCGGCCGTGCTTCACCCGTCGCCCCCCTCGGAATCTGATGACCCGTCACTTCGCTCCCCAGCGTCAGCCCGTACTCGACGCAGTCCCCCGCCACGGGACGATACACCAGGACCGTCACTCAGGGACAGGGGTGCAGTACTCTCCGTGACGATCACGGAGCTTGCACGCGGTGCGTGTCGGGGCGCACGTCACCCGGCCGGCCGAACGCGATCCCCCGGTCAGCCGGTGGTGAGGAGGACGTTGGCCAGCTCCTCGCCCGCCGCGAACCGCCGCAACTGTCCCGCGATGAGCCGCTTCGCCCTCGGCATGAAGGCCGAAGTGGAACCTCCCACATGGGGACTGATCAGGACACCGGGAGCGTGCCACAGAGGGTGTCCGGCCGGCAGCGGTTCGGGGTCGGTGACGTCGAGCGCCGCCGTGATCCTGCCGCTCTCGACCTCCTTGAGCAGCGCGTTCGTGTCGACGACCGGGCCTCGGGCGACGTTCACGAGGAGCGCCCCGTCCTTCATCCGCCCCAGGAACCCGGCGTCGGCGAGATGCGTGGTCGCGGGCGTGAGCGGAGTGGAGAGCACGACCACGTCCGCCTCCGGCAGCAGCGCCGGCAGGTCCGCCAGGGCGTGCACCGGGCCGCGCTCTGTGGTGCGCGCGGAGCGTGCGACGCGCGCCACCCGCGCGCACTCGAAGGGCGCGAGCCGGTTCTCGATGGCGGCGCCGATCGATCCGTACCCGACGATCAGGAGGGACTTGTCGGCGAGCGCCGGGTAGAAGCCGGCGCGCCACTCCTCGGCGTCCTGGCCGCGCACGAATCCCGGGATGCCCCGCAGCGAGGCGAGGATCAGGGCGAGCGTCAGCTCGGCGGTGCTGGCCTCGTGGACGCCCTTCGCGTTGCAGAGGGCGACCCCGGGCCGCAGCGAGCCGATGCCCGGCGTGACGTGGTCGATGCCCGCGGACAGGGTCTGCACGACCCGGAGGGAGGTCATCCCGGCCAGCGGCCGTACGGCGATCTCCGAGCCCTTCATGTACGGGACGACGTAGAACACGCAGCGCGCCGGGTCGGCGGGGAACTCGGGACCGCCGTCCCAGAAGCGGTAGTTCAGGCCCGGCCCGTCCGGTGCGGGGAGCCCCTCGATCTCGTCCGCCGGAACGGGAAGCCACACGTCAGCGGTCGTGTCTTCGAATCTCATGACCGGGAGGCTATGCGAAGAATCCGGCGCGTCATTGGTTACTTTGGGGGACGGCACAGGGAGGGGTACCGGCAGGTGGAGCGCAGGACTATCGGGGCGACGGCGCTCGACGTGGGTGCGATCGGCCTGGGGTGCATGCCGATGAGCTGGGCGTACAGCCGTTCGCAGCAGCGGGGGGACCGCTCCCTGCGGACCGTGCACGCGGCGCTCGACGCCGGGGTGAGCCTGCTCGACACCGCCGACATGTACGGTCCGTTCACCAACGAGCTCCTTGTGGGGCGGGTGTTGAAGGAGCGGCGCTCCGAGGCCTTCGTCTCGACGAAGTGCGGACTGCTCGTCGGCGACCAGCACGTGGTCGCCAACGGCAGGCCGGGGTACGTGCGCCGGGCCTGCGACGCCTCGCTGCGGCGGCTCCAGACCGATGTGATCGACCTCTACCAGCTGCACCGGGCGGATCCCGAGGTGCCGGTCGAGGAGACCTGGGGCGCCATGGCCGAGCTGGTGTCGGCGGGCAAGGTGCGGGCGCTCGGCCTCTGCGCCGTCGGGGCGCGGGCGGTCCGGCGCGGAGCCGATCTGCATGAGGGAACGATCCGTCAACTGGAGCGGATCCAGCAGGTCTTCCCGGTCGCGGCGGTGGAGGCGGAGCTCTCGGTGTGGTCGCAGGAGGCGCTGGTGCGGCTCCTGCCCTGGTGCGCGGCGCGCGGGGTCGGCTTCCTGGCGGCGATGCCGCTGGGCAACGGCTTCCTGACCGGGACGCTGACTCCGGGCGGCGGCTTCGAGCGGGACGACCCGCGGGCCCGGCACCCCCGGTTCACGGCCGAGATGATGGCGGCGAACCAGCCCATCGTGGCGGGGCTGCGCCGGGTGGCCGCGCGGCACGGCGCTGAGGTCACGCCCGCGCAGGTGGCGCTCGCGTGGGTGCTGGGCCTCGGGCGGCACGTCGTGCCGGTGCCGGGGGCGAAGCGGGAGCGGTGGGTGGTGGAGAACGCCCGTGCGGCCGCGCTGCGGCTGACGGCGGAGGACCTGGCGGAGATCGCGGCGCTCCCGGCACCGCGCGGGTCCTGGGACTGAGCGCGCCGCGGGGGCCTAGGGGGTGTCTTGCCGATCAGGCCGGATCAGGGAGCGGTGTCTGGTGCCGTGGATCGCAAGGCGGAGGAGGGAGGCAACGCGGAGCGTTGTCGACTGACGACAACGCGGCGAGGCGCGGTGCCAGACACCGCGAGCCCGGCCTGATCGGCAAGACACCCCCTAGGGCGTGTCGGCAAAGGCCCCGCGAGGACGGGCCCGGTGGTCGGGAACCTGATCGGGTGAGCGGTGTATCAAGGGTGTAGGGAGACCGCTCGACTCGTCGAAGGGGGACCGGCCCATGCGCCGTCCTGTCGTGCAGAAGGCCCTGTGGGGCGCCGCCGTGCTGGTGCTCGTGGCCGGCTGCTCCTCCGGAGGGACCGGGGAGCGGCCGGACTCGGCTCCACCGACATCGACCCCGCCGTCCGTCTCCGCGTCCGCGCGCCCCTCCACGGCCGCTTCCCCGTCCGCCGCCGGCCGGGTGTCCGTGGCGGGCACGCTCACCCAGGGGCTGAAGTCGCCCTGGGGGCTCGCGGAACTGCCCGGCGGGGACCTCCTCGTCTCCTCGCGGGACGAGCGGACGATCACCCGGGTCGACGGGCGGACCGGCGCGAAGACCCAGCTCGGCGAGGTGCCCGGGGTGGTGCCGGGCGGTGAGGGCGGACTGCTGGGGCTCGCGGTCCGGGACGGCTGGGTGTACGCGTATCTGACGGCCGCCTCGGACAACCGCGTCGTGCGCATGCGGTACGGCGGCGGGGCGGGCGACCGGCTCGGTCCGCCGGATCCGGTGCTCACCGGCATCCCGAAGGGCTTCGTGCACAACGGCGGACGGATCGCGTTCGGGCCGGACGGGATGCTGTACGCGGGGACGGGCGAGACGGGCCGGACCGGTCTGGCCCAGGACCGGTCGTCGCTGGGCGGGAAGATCCTGCGGATGACGCCGGAGGGCCGCCCCGCGCCGGGCAATCCCTTCCCCGGCTCGGTGGTCTACTCGTACGGCCACCGCAACGTGCAGGGGCTCGCCTGGGATCCGGAGGGCCGGCTGTGGGCGGCCGAGTTCGGGCAGAACACCTGGGACGAGCTGAATCTGGTGCAGCCGGGGCGGAACTACGGCTGGCCCGAGGCCGAGGGGCGGGCCGGGCGGGCCGGGTTCGTGGACCCGGTGGCCCAGTGGCCGACCTCGGAGGCGTCCCCGAGCGGCATCGCGTACGCGCGGGGCGCGATCTGGATGGCCGGGCTCAGGGGCGAGCGGCTGTGGCGGATCCCGCTCTCCGGGGCGGAACGATCCGGGGAGCCCGAGGCGTTCCTGAAGGGTGAG
The DNA here is from genome assembly GCF_040613865.1 of Streptomyces sp. NPDC006197. Lineage (NCBI taxonomy): Bacteria > Bacillati > Actinomycetota > Actinomycetes > Kitasatosporales > Streptomycetaceae > Streptomyces > Streptomyces sp. NPDC006197. The sequence continues at coordinate 51,348 of NZ_JBEXSZ010000039.1, forward strand.
TACGGGCGCCTGCGGACGGTCCTCGCGGCGGGCGGCGACCGGCTCTGGCTGGTGACCAGCGAGACCGACACCCGGGGGACGCCCGGGCCCGGGGACGACCGGATCCTCCGGCTGGAGGTGAGGTGAGGAGGCGGTGGTCGTGTTCGGCGGACTGGACGAGTTCTTCGCGCCCTCGCGCAGGCACATCGAGGAGGAGCGGCGCAGGGAGGCCCTGACCAGGGAGGACCCGGGAGACGCGGACCCCGCGCGCGGTCCGGTGGACCTGGCCTCGGGCCGGGTGACGATACGCCTCCCCCGCCCGCCGGAGATCTCCGGCGCGGCGGGGGACGCGGCTTCGGACGCGGGATCAGAGGGGCGTGTCGAGGAGGTGCAGGCGGTGGGCCAGGGCGGCGGCCTCGCCGCGGCCGGCGACGCCGAGCTTGGCGAGGATGTTGGAGACGTGGACGCTGGCCGTCTTCGGTGAGATGAACAGCTCCTCGGCGATCTGGCGGTTGGTGCGGCCGGCCGCGACCAGCCGGAGCACGTCCTGCTCCCGGGGCGTCAGGCCGAAGCTGTCGTCCCCGGGCTCCGCCGGGGCCGGGGCCTGCTTCTCGGGGGCGAGGGAGAGGCGGGCGCGGGCGGCGAGGAGTTCCACGTCCTCGCGGAGCGGCCGGGCGCCGAGGCGGACGGCGGTGGCGTGGGCCTCGCGGAGCAGGGCCGCCGCCTCCTCCCGTCGGCCGCCCTCGACGAGCAGGGCGTCCGCGAGGCGCCGACGGGCGCGGGCCAGCTCGTAAGGGCGTTCGAGGGGCTCGTAGGCGGCGACGACCTCGGCCCAGCGGGCGGCGGTCTCGCGGCCCTCGGCGCGGGCGAGCTCCTCGGAGACCTGACGGGAGCAGGCCTCCCAGACCGGGGCCGGGGCGGCGAGCTCGCGGACGCAGCGGCGGACCAGGGCGAGCGCCTCGGCGCGGCCCTCCTCGGCGGCGGGCAGTCCCCGGCTGTCGGCCTCGGCGGTGACGGCGGTGAGGACGAGAGGCCAGCCGTAGCGGTGGGTGCCGGGCGGGAAGCCGGTCTCCGCGGTGGCGGCGAGCTGGTCCCGTACGTCCGCGAGGCGTCCCTCGGCGGCGGCGATGGCGATCGCGACCTGCGCCATGGGCAGGGTGTACTGCGGGATCGGGTCGCGGGTGCCGTAGCGCGTGCGGGCCTCGGCGAGATGCTCGGCGGCCCTGGCCGGCTCGCCGCGGAAGGTGGCGAGGTGGGCGAGCTGGAGCAGGGCCGTGCCGCCCGGCTTGGTGCTGCTCGCCCCGGAGCGGAGCAGCTGCTCGGCCTCCTCCTTGCCCCGGTCCCACTCGCCGAGCGAGAGGAGCGACTCGGCGAGGTTGGCGCGGATCCAGCCCGCGCTGTCGACGAGCCCGCGGGAGCGGGCCAGTTCGATGCCGGCCACGGCGATCTCCACGGCCTCGGCGGAGCGGCCGAGCGCCTCCATGGAGGAGGAGAGGTTGATGTGGGCGCGGGTGGCCTCGTGGAACTGGCCGAGGGCGATGGTCCGTTCGCGCGCCTCGTGCATCGCGGCGAGGCCGCCCTCGGCGTCTCCGGCCGACACCAGGAGGGTGCCGAGGGTGATCCGGGCGTTCAGCTCGATCGGCTCGGCCTTGACGAACCGCGCGTACTCGACGGCGCGTTCGGCGGCGGCGAGCGCCTCGGGGCCGGGGTTGCGGAGCATGCCCCAGCCGGCCGCGCCGGCCAGGACGGTGGCGTGGACGGCGGACGGCGGGAGGCCCTTGACCAGTTCCTGGGCGCGGGCGATCTCCGGCCAGCCGTCGCCCCGGCCGAGGTTGGACTGGAGGCGGGACGTCTCCGTCCAGAACCAGGCGGCGCGCAGGGGGTCGTTCTCGTCGCCGTCGAGGATCCGGAGCGCCGTCCGGCAGATCTTCACGGCCCGCTCCCGCTCTCCGCTGAGCCGGGCGGCGACGGCGGCCTCGGCGAGCAGGTCGAGGTAGCGCAGCGAGGTGGTCTCGGGGTCGCAGCCGCAGGCGGGGTACGCGTCGGCGTAGTCGATGGGACGCAGGGACTCGCGCGTCTCGGCGGGCACCTTGTCCCACAGCTCCATGGCCCGCTCCAGGAGGCTGAGCTGCTCGGCGTAGGCGTGGCGCTTGCGGGTCTCGACGGCGGCCCGGAGGACGGTGGGCAGCGCCTTCTCCGGGGCGTGCGCGTGGTACCAGTACGTGGCGAGCCGGGTGGTCCGCTCGTGGGGACGGACGAGTCCGGGGTCGGCTTCCAGGGCTTCGGCGTAGCGCCGGTTGAGGCGGGAGCGTTCGCCGGGCAGCAGGTCGTCGCTGACGGCCTCGCGGACGAGGGAGTGGCGGAAGCGGTAGCCGTCGCCGTCGGGGACGGCGAGGAGGATGTTGGCGCCGACGGCGGCCCGCAGGGCCTCGATGAGTTCGTCCTCGGGGAGCCGGGCGACGGCGGCGAGCAGTCCGTACTCGACGGTGGAGCCGCCCTCGGCGACGATCCTGGCGACGCGCTGGGCGGCTTCGGGGAGCGTCTCGACCCGGACGAGCAGGAGGTCGCGCAGGGAGTCGCTGAGCTGGCCGACGGCGCAGCCGGCCTCGTGGGAGACGACGAGCTCCTCGACGAAGAAGGCGTTGCCGTCGGAGCGTTCGAAGACCTCTTCGACGAGTCCGGGGTCGGGCTCGGCGGCGAGGATGCCGGTGAGCTGGCGGTGCACCTCGGTGCGGGTGAAGCGGGAGAGTTCGATGCGGCGGATGGTGCGGAGCCGGTCGAGCTCGGCGAGGAGGGGGCGCAGCGGGTGGCGGCGGTGGATGTCGTCGGCGCGGTAGCTGGCGACGACCACGGTCCGGCCACTGCGCAGGGTGCGCAGGAGGTAGGTGAGCAGGTGCCGGGTGGAGGCGTCGGCCCAGTGCAGGTCCTCCAGGACGAGCACGATCGTGCGGTCGGCGGCGAGCCGTTCCAGGAGGCGCACGGTCAGTTCGAAGAGCCGGGCGGTGGAGTCCTCGTCGGAGGGCTCGTGGCTGCCGGGGTCGCCCAGTTCGGGCAGCAGGCGGGCGAGTTCGCCCTCGTGGCCGTCGGCGGCGGCGGTGAACTCGTCGGGGAGGCGGCGGTGGAGCGCGCGCAGGGCGGCGGCGAAGGGCGCGAAGGGCAGGCCGTCGGCGCCGAGTTCGACGCAGCCGCCGAGGGCGGTGACGGCGCCCCGGTCGCGGGCCGTGTCGAGGAACTCCTCGATGAGCCGGGTCTTGCCGACGCCGGCCTCGCCGCCGATGAGCAGGGCCTGGGGCTCTCCCGCGCCCGCGCGGGAGAGCGCCTCGGTGAGGGCGGTGAGTTCGCCGGCGCGACCGACGAAGACGGGGCTGACTGACCTGGTCTCCACGGCGCCGAGCATCGCACAGACTTCCGTGCCGTCGCTCATACGGGGGTCACGCGGCCCGGACGAAGCGACCGCGACCGCCGTCGGCCGTCCGCTCCTCCGCGGCGTGGCCTCCGAACCGGTGGCCGAAGAGACGCAGGCCCCGCCCGGCGCCGGCGGCATCGGCGGCCTCGCGGACCAGCCGCTGGGCGGCGGCCTCGCGGACGAGCTCGGCGTGGTTCATGCGCTGGATTTCGTACTCGAACATCGTGTGCTCCCTGGGTTTCCCGGTTTCGGTGTCGCTCTCTTGCGATGCCTCTACTTTCGTTTCCCAGGGGGTGCCGTCACATCGGGCGAGTGCCGCATGTTCGGGGTACGGGGGTCCTTAGAGGTCCTAACAGAAGCCACTGATGGTGTGACTGTCAGCTTGGATGCTCGTTGGGCCGTTCGTGGCGAAGAGGAACTCCCGGCCGTGGATCG